>JBIIGV010000095.1:0-10839 GCA_044236265.1 Oligoflexales bacterium | reverse complement strand
CATTCGGGAGTTTTATCTCTTTGTCAGTGTCATCGACATGAAAGGTCAAGGTGTTCAGATCCTGTGAATGGCTAGTGGCAGATAATCCAAGTGAAAGCGCGACAATTAGAACTCTCATAAGAAACCTGGTTTTCTATTAGTCGTATGTATACCGCAGCATGCCTGGGAGATCACATCTTACGGTGCCAGATAATCCGCCGTAGGATCCCTGAGACGCAAAGCGAATCTTAAGTTCATGGAGCCGGTACTGCATAATTAGAATTTGGGCATCTTGGCGATGGACATGATTGTTGTGGATAAACTGAACATGGGCATCGTCAATGCCTGTTTCGCCGATCCGGCATTTTTTCGGGCGATAGAGTTCGATTGGTGTGAGCAATTGCTTGCCCGCATCGACGAGTTTTGCATACTTTGGTTCAGAGTCGACATCTTTGTTGATGCGGTTCGGATTAGCGATGCCTTCGAAGTTAAATGTAAGATTTGTGATAATCATGTTCGTTTCATCGCGCCATGTTGGCTGTGGTTGGATGGTTCCTTCGACCTCAAGACGAAGGTCGACATCCTCACTTTTAACGACGGAGCTCCATGGAATAAGCAGAAACCCAAGCGGAGGGATTAATTGGAAGCGTTTCCTGGCTCTCATGTTTATTGATCCCCAAGATTGGCGATTATGCAGCTGCTCTGGTGTTATTCAATAGATCGAGAAACTCGTAAAGAGTTGGCAGCGGCAGCTGGCTGAACTCAACTCCCAGGTGGACGTTGACAAAGCCATTGCCAACCTCCTGTTTTTGTGACCAGCGGAGGTGGCCGTATCCGTCTAGATGTGATGTTGTATCGCTCTTTTTCGGGATTGAGAAACGTAGTTCATCCCCGGTACTCCAATCATCGCACGGACGCTCAAGTAAAATTTTCATTCCTTTGGGACTGAGATCACAAATCTTCCCTTGCATGAGACCTGACGTTCCTAGTTTCTTAAGTAGACATGGAAGTTGAACCTGGCTTCTAACTCTTTCGGATCGTCCACCCCTCTTGGGTGTGTTGATGTATTTCTTGATTGCGCAGGTAAGTTTACCAAGATCAGCCGGTCCTGTTATGACGGCGTAGACCAAGTCGTCAGCCATAAGCTTTACATGATCTGCGTCATCTGAATTAAATAAGAATACCGGTGTCGTTTGTACAACGTGACGAATCTTTTGCAAAAGAAATGTTGCCTTCATTGATCTCGATTCGCAATAGACCCCATCAATTGCAACAGCAAAAGGCTTTAAAGATATAATTTCGTCAATAATTCGAGACTTTCCTTTTGATGGAACGAGTTCGAATCCTTCCTGTTGGGATTGAGCGATGGTGTCAGCGGCGAAAGCGATGTTCGAATAGCTTAAAATCAGTTTACGATTGTCGGTCATTAAACATCCTCCGTGCCGTTTTCTTACATTCGACGAGGGGCAAGTTGGTCTTCGTAGGGTCTTCAATTGATGCGGAGCTCCTTCTATGATCTAAGCTTATTAGATCATTGGTCAATGTTTCTGGTTCAAGCTGACAAACTAGCAAAAAAATGCTCGGAATGTATTTTTTCGTCTGTAACAGGACGAGGTGATCAAAGGTATGAGATCAATGAAACTAATCACGAAATATCGCCATCGTCAAAAGACTGATTCTTTACCCCGGAGTAACAAAACATCGATTTGGCCGAGTTGTGTCGACTGACCACCAAGTAACGATACGGTGAAGTCGATCTTGAGCGTTAATGATCCCGATTAATTATCCGAAACAGATCGCATCAACGTTGGGGGTGGAAATGGAAAATTGTGAAAGTAGCATCTTTAAGCCAGATCTCATGACGGTTGAGAAATTACGCCAGCATCTTTTCTTACAAAAAAAAGTTCCTTTTTGGAACTATGAGGAATCCAATTTAACAATCGGGCTAGAGGTTGAGTATTTCATCGCCCAGAGGACTAACCAGGAGATTCGTTTAGCAACCCGTTCCGAATATATTCTAATGACTAAAATTTTGATGGAGAAATTTGGTTACGTAGACCGTGGCATTACGGATCAACCAGGTCGTGTGAGTAAAGATACCGACATTGGTTATGTTACGATTAAACCGGACTTTGCTTGGCATATTCTCGAGGTGTCTCTGCCTCCAAGGAGATCTGTATCTCAGCTGAGAGATCTTATTGGTCAGATTTTTTCAGAGGTTGACGAAGCATTGGCTGCTGTAAATTTGGAGCGACTCGACATTAGCTGTCTGCCCACTCCCCCAAGAAACATGGACTTGGTCTCTGTGCCTAGGCTTAGGGGTATAACAAATACATTTATGGTAAAATCAGAGCGAAGACCGACTCAGGATCCATTTTTTCCCGCTTATATTGCCTCAACTCACGTCCATTTGAACGCGAGTTCTGAGGAGTCACTTAAATACCTTCCGATATTGTATAATTTGGATCATCTCGTTAGCCGTAAATTCACGCGCGCGAATAGATTTCATGGTCAGGTTTATGATAATGCCCGAACAAAAATGTATGCCGATACACTAGGTAAAGAATATTTACTGCATACATATCCAACTTTTCCGGCAAATAATTTACAGGCTTTGGTGAATCAAATGAACCAATCCCCTCGTCTGTTCCCTATGGATCCGTTTTTTCCTGTAAGAGATATGTCATATATCAGGCCAACGAGGTATGGGACTCTTGAATTTAGATCATGTTGTTCATTTAAGTCTGTTGACATAATAACGCGTATTGTCGAGTGCCGCATAGCGCAACTTCTTGCAGCGACCGGCGTTGATCGCAATCGCATCTATGCTCTATTGGGTGAAGCGCCGGGAGAACTTCCAGCATGAATGAGTCTGTCGGTACAAGCCAAAAACATTCATTTATCGCCATGTTTACGATTGCGATAGTCATGTATTTGGGTGCTGGACTCATAGCTCATTTGAAAATGCGGGGTTCTGGCGCAACAGAGATTCAGCTTTCACAAGTTGAGAATCAGTGTAGCGAGAGCGAGTGCGTGGCGAAATGGCAGTTTATCTCCACTAAACGTTTTGTGTTACTCGGGCAGATTCTAAGGAGCCATCAGCTACGACGCCTTGGGACTGATGGGGACGTTCTTCCTATTACCGTAGTTTCCGGAACCATGTCCGACAGTTGGTTGCGGTTGAATGTTTATCAGGTTGAGCCAGGAGAGCGATATGAAATTGTCGGAAAAAAGCCATTAACTGCAAGGATGGGGTATTTTGTTGGAATTCTACCGAGGGAAGCCAATGATAGCAGCATTCTTACAGTTCCTCATTTGGTAGAGTCAATACAAGCAGGTGGATTGCTGCTTGCGCTGGTTTCTGCTCTCATTTTGCTTGCTGCCTTGGCAGTTTCGACAAAGAGGCTCATTGCCCTCAATCCTGCGAGTAAGTCCGAGCCAGGAAACTTGCAAATTAGTGCATTGCTTTTGATAGGTTCGTTAACGCTGTCGACTGGGTTATGGGATGCCGCTATTCCGGAAGGTAACTATAGAAACGCTGCATTACGATCGCTCATGACGGCTGCGTGCTTGATGTTTGTGATTCCCGATCCAAGGCTAAACTCTGTTTGGACTCGAAGATTATGGTTTGCAATAAAGGCCGTTGTCCTGATTGCGGGATCTTTGCTGTTCTGGCCATTTCTACGGCAAGCTACATATTGGTCTGCTATTTTGTTCTTAATGGCAACGTTTGGAGCCATCAAGTTTTATCGACAAAAAGATAAGGTATCCGCGTTGATGTGGAGCTGTGGCATCCTTGATGCTGGCAGAGTCATTGGTCTTATACAGGTAGTGGATTACCCGCCAGTATACGTTTTTAATGTGTTGTCACTGTCTGCGCTTGGCTTGGCCGCTGGGAATGCAGGAGGCTTTGTAACGATCGGTCTTTTAGGTAAGCTCTACCGTAGAATTCGTCGTGATTTTCTACTCGATTCTATCAATCAACAGTTTCATAGTTTTCGCGGTAAACGACCCGAAGTTCAGCTTGAATCTCTAAAGTCAGTTCTGCCGATGCTCGGTGAATTTTTGCACTGTGGAAGAATAACCATAACCATAAATCTTCCGCTTGGTCGGCCTGTTACATATTCATTTGATAGTCATTCAAAAACGTCAGAAGTTTTCGACGATGGCACAATTCCTGGAGCGGTAACCTTGCGGTCACTTTTGTATGGAGATTCGGCTTTATTCGAATCGTTTGCTGCATATTCTAAAAGGCTTGGATTGGGTGCAAATACAGCGCTCTCAGGATTTGATCTGTTTTGCATAATTCCAATCAGGGTCAACGAGCAGGTTGTTGGGACAATTATGATGACAAAATTTAAAGATGCCGCCCTGAGAGAGAAAATGGTTAGAGCCGATGGACTTGCTGAAGAGCGTGAGAATATTCGCGCTGTTTTATCAGTTTTTGAGGGTTTGGTGTCGTCAATGATAGTACGGGACCTTAACAGCGCAAGCCAGGTATCACGGGATTTGCACAAAATGCTGCATTTGGAGCTTGCCCTTTGCGAAAGACCGGCAGACTTCCTATCGCTCTATGCAAGGTCTATTGCGTATCACTGTAAGTGTGCTGTAGCTATTCACACAAAGATTGGAGATCAAGGAGTCGCTGTTGCTCATTGTGGACTTCCAAGCGATGCTTGGGCGTTCTTGAGTAAACATCCACTCAATCTCGCAACTGGAGGGGCATCGCCCATCGGTCCCACGGTTGTCGCCTTCATGGAGCGCCGAAGTAGCTATGTAAAAGATGTTCGGGAGATTAAAAGCCAGATGCATCCAATGACGCAGTCTCTTTTTGAGCTTATGCGATCTGAGAGTATCGCGGCGATTCCACTTGCGCCAGAGACACGAAATTTTGTTGTTACGTTATTCACAATTTCAGGCGATCCTCCTGCGAGCCCATCAGTGGTGCAGGTTGTGGAGTCCACTGAGGCGATTTTTGTAGCAGCCCTTGAGGTGATGAGCCAGCGGTCATCGGTGGTTGCTTTAGGTGAGTTGACAAGCCGGCTTATCGGTGACAAGGAGATCAGAACCAAAATTATCGAAGCCGCTAAAGCGCGAAATTTACCGACAACGATCGGCAAGCCGAAGACGTCATTTCTTCTCTTGTTTGATCTGGTGGGAAGCTCAGATCTTTCCCACGATACGGAGTTAAAAGCACGAGCTTACGGAAATTTCTATGATTTAGTGAATAAGAAAGCCCAAGAACAGCTTCGTGGTGTGATTCGGAAAACTATCGGTGATGCCGTGATTATTACATGGGATGGATCGGATCATGATCCGTCTATTGATCCAAATTTCGTTCATAAATTGCGAAATCTCGCGCAGTACGCAGATTTTGTAGCAAAGGATATTGGCTGTAAGGGTGCGCGCGCACTTCTACATTATGGAAAGTATTTTCTTGGTCTAGTAGGGACCGAGACGTTTGGGCAAATTGATGTAATCGGTAGCGGTATCGACGAGGTTTGTAAGTTAGAGGGATTGATGAAGCATATAGTGATCGATGGTAGTCCCGCTAAACTCGCTATCTCCTGCAGTGCTATCGAGAAAATTTCTAGTCAAGCATCTTATGCGTTTGTTCGCGAGAATCTTGTGGAATTTGATGTGTTGCCAACATCCAGGTTTAACATCAAGTTCGCTTGCACACTCATTAGCGGTGTAAGGACAATTAATCATGCCGCTGGATAGTCTAATAACGACAATTCCAAATTATTCCCGAGTGATATCGAAGCCTCGGATCATTGCGGGACTTTTGGCTGAGATGGAGGCGGCGGACGTATTTTTGCATGTCACGCGCGGCGACCTTCCCCGGGCTCTGTCGATGAAAATTAAATGCGAGATTCTGACACCTTTTGATGATTCTAGAATAACGCTTTGCGATGAATCATTAGAAACTGGAACATATACAGCGTCTGCATTGTTCGCGGGGCAGCGAATTTCTTTTGAATTAGATGTGATTGACGGTCAAGGTCAATGCAGGCTGCCGTCTAAACTTCTAATAACAGATCTCAGGAGTTCGAAGCGAAGTTCATTTGGGCCGGATATTCAAATAGCAGAAATTAGTGGTGAACATTCCGTCACGTTTGCAACTCCAGTTGATGTTAGTCATAGCTCGATGGCGTTAGTTTCTGCGGTAAAAAATCCCCTGTTAAAGATAGGTGATGTGGTTCAGGTTCGAATTAGGGGAGGGGCATTTTCCCGGGACGTTTTCAGCTATAAGATGCTCGTCCGTGATGTCCAGTATTCCAGCGATGTAACTCGAATTCTTCTGGGTATGATTGAAGCCACTGGGGCTAGTCGATTGAAGGATAGTCGGCGAGTTGCGCGTCGAACGCCCTGCGGGGCAACGATTGTCATAAGTCCCGTGGATGATCACTTCGGCGAAGGTCTTGTATGTGGTGTTGAAGATATCTCTATTAATGGATTACGTGCCTCGATCCAACAGGATTCGGTTCCCAATTGGATAATTCCTGGTCTTCACGTTAAATTACAAAATGGCTTGGTCCACGCATCAGTTATTTGGCGGCATGAAAATACTGTTGGTTTGCGGCTAGACGCACTGGATGAGTCAAGTACGCTATCATCTTGGTTTAAATTGTTGAAGCAGCTCAGCCGAACCACTTCTGTTCATCACTCACATCTAGACGATCTTGTAAATTTATTCACCGAGTCGGGACTATTGAAGGGTGCCAGGAGGAAAATATATGGCAGTCGACCTGCTCGCTATTTGCCGCCTGATACCGTGACAAATAATCCATTGCTCTACCATCGTATTGCCTCAAAGGTTGATTCAGGAAAAATTGCAGGGCAGGTGAGTATGGTTCGGCTAACCGACGACTATTGGTTCATGCAAGAAGGATCTCACAACGGTGACGAGCTTGCAGTGTCTTACAAGCAGCTGTTAGATAATGTTCTGGTCGTGGCTCAGAATCTTTCAAAAACCTCTCTTCTAGCACCTCGTTATATTGGGGCCCTTGTGCACAGTTCGGTCAAGTCTTCGTCTGACCTTATGGAGCGACTTTGCGAGGGAGCACTAAATCGCAGGTGTGACTCGTTTCATATCAGTTTAGTTAAACAGAAACTCCCAGTAATGCAGGCCGACAGTCGACAAAAAGTCATTGAGATTAAATCTGTTCCGGCTCGTATACGACGTCAGCTATCTCTGGTTTTTGATCCAGTGCTTTTTGAGGTTTTTGGGGGAATGAATGGTGCGCATCCTCGGCTAAATTCAGAGCTGAGTCAACTCGGTCCAGAGCACTCTGCGAATAGCATTGCGCTATCAGAAGATGGTGAAGTTTGGTGTTTGGCATATCGTCTCAAAAGTTATTATGCATTGAGTTCTACTGGCGTTATTAACAGCCTTTTTCTGGTAGTTAAAATTGGGACAGAGGCTGAAACGCTGCTGTCTGGCATTAGAATTCTTAAAGAGCGTGGGATCACAACAGGAACTGATGATGTTGTGGTGATTCTAGATCGTGAAGGTCAAGAATGTGAAGAGGAGTATCGTAGTCATTTAGGACGGCTAATTAGCGGTTTGAATGCTTCTAAGGCTTTTACATTTTATGTGTTTGATATGATCGCCTTGTCATGATTTTTTAGGCGATTTCGAATAGATCAACCGTTACAAATGAGAGATTGCCTGGCTCAATTTTTTCAGGTGAATGATTAATTTGATCTACAAAGTTTTTAATTAAATGTGTCAAACGATCTTTATCCTTGGGGGATAGGGCGACTGGCAGTGTTACTGATCCGGTTTTGGTCTCGTCTGAACCTAGGCGGTCCAACGCTTTGAGACGAAGATTAATATGAAATCGTTTCTTGTCAAAATACTCAATAGCGTCGATTGCCGAGACACCCACAATGCTATTATCCAAATTTCTTGTAATGAGTCCCAAGCTTTCAAGCGTATCCAGAGCTTCAGAAATGGTTGTATTAGGTAGTTTCAGGCAATCTGCAATTGCGGGTACAGACTGATATCTGGGCTCCTGCAAAAGAATGCAGATTGTGGCATAGATCCAATGTGAGTTGAAGCGGTCGATGTTGAGTCTACTGGCTCCTACCAGAGATGACTCCGCCGCAACATTTCTTTGATTTGCAGCTTCAATCATTCTATCTCGTTTGTTCTGTAAGAATGTTTTCAATTTAACAGTGCCAGCGCGTTCAATATCGACAAGGCATAAGAAATATTCTGTTGCGTCGTCATCAAGACCCAAGAACGCTGCAACTTCGTTGGCCTGCTCTGGGTTGAAATCCTTTGCTCCCTTCAAGATTTGACTAATAAGGCTCGGATGAACGCGCAGCGTTTCTGCGATTTTTTTGATGCTACCACGGCCTAGAGATGGTTCTGAGTTGATCTTGGCGCAGACAAATTGCTTGTAGTCTAGAAACATGAATATGTTTGACACTCGAAAACTCCTGCCAAATTTAATTGGAGATGGCGCATTTCTAAGCCGTTAGATTTGTCTTGTCTGTCTTTGTGCTTTGCTCATTTGTTACGCTATTGGGTATGCGTGGTCTGAGCAACATGATTTTGCCGGCGCTTGCAACAAAGTGTTCGGCGATGTTCGGAGGGCTCGCTGGAGAACTTCGGATCTGAGGGGATGCCGTTGTAGATATCGGAGTGGGCGGTTTCTCTGAAATTATTAAAACGCAGATTTTTTGGCATGCCTTCACGACCAAAAAAAGTTGATTTCAGGATGGGCGTTTGAAAACGCCCTATGACTGTCAGTTGAATTATCCTTTACCTCTTCAATGACATGTCCTGGGCAATGATTGGCTGTCGAAACTTTTGACAGTTTATTGGCCTCTAGCACGAAATTATTGATCTTTTTCGACAGGTTAGGCATGGCCTCCCCCTTGCATCACGAAGGCTATTCCGCGACCGGTTTCGCGGACCCGGGACGCGTGCGGGTAGATCTACAGCGGAGTTGAAGTGGGGTTGATTATGTCCAGGCCAGGATCCGGCGCTCAAATGTACGAGAACTTTTTCGAGTCAAATGTGCCCCCATTGCCACTGCCAATGATTTGGCGTGTTGTTTACAATGAGGCCATTCGTGGTAACCATATCCTCTTTGATGCTGACGATATTAAAGCCATTGAGGACTACTATCACTCGCCTAGCTTTAAATTAAGCTCCGATAATAGCGGTGCGATGGCGCGCTTTGCGGTGAAATTTTTCGGAAGTAGTGATTTCGGCGAGATGAAGTCACTTTTTAAATCCTTAACTTTGGAACAAAAAGCAGTTGCGTTAATACTGTACCGTCGGTCGATCAGCGTGTGGAAAGATTGGCTTAAGCGTAATTTACACTAAACTCTATCTAATGAAAAACTCGCCGGCATTTACCGGCGGGTTTGTTGCATTTTATGAATGCTTTGCTTACTTACACTACAGTTACAGATAACGTCCCGCCTTTTTCGTCGACTTTTACGTTTGATCCCTCAGTTATGCCGCCTGCAATCAACGCACGTCCAATTTTCGTCTCGAGATCACGCTGCAGATATCGCTTCAGGGGGCGCGCGCCGAACAGTGGATCATAGGCTGTCGCAGCAATATGCGAAATGGCTTCGTCCGTGAGTTTAAGCGCAATATGTCTATCGGATAGTCGACGAGCTAAGGATGCGGTTAGTAATCGGACAATTTGTTTGATTTCGTCCAACTTAAGCGGTTTAAAGAGAACAATATCATCTATTCGGTTGAGCAACTCTGGTCGAAAGTGACCGCGCAAGGTGTCCATAACCTGCTTGCGGGCTGTGTCACGAATTTCTCCATCACTATTGACACCCTCCAATAGAAAATGAGCGCCAATGTTACTTGTCATGATAACAACAGTATCCTTAAAGTTTACGACGCGGCCTTGGTTGTCTGTAAGACGACCTTCATCTAAAAGTTGCAGTAGAATGTTGAAAACGTCTGGATGTGCCTTTTCGATCTCATCGAATAAGAGGACGCTGTATGGCCTGCGCCGCACAGCTTCTGTAAGCTGTCCGCCTTCATCGTAGCCTACATAGCCCGGAGGCGCGCCTATCAGTCGACTGACAGCATGTTTCTCCATGTACTCAGACATGTCGATGCGAATGATGTTATCTTCTGAGTCAAATAAGGTCTCGGCCAGTGCTTTTGCTAGTTCAGTTTTCCCGACTCCGGTTGGCCCTAAAAATAAGAAGCTACCGATGGGGCGCTTTGGGTCTTTTATGCCTGCGCGAGCACGGATTACGGCGTCAGCGACCAGTTGCACAGCTTCATCCTGTCCCACAACTCGATCGTGTAATATTTTGTCAAGTTTAAGAATTTTTTCTCTCTCACCCTCCATGAGTTTTTTCACCGGAATTCCGGTCCACCTTGCAACAATCTCGGCAATTTCGTCATCGGTTACCTCTTCTCGTAAAAGGCGGCTGGATTCTCCTGTTTGGGCTGCAAACTTAGTCTCCTCTTGCTGGAGTAGTTTGATCAACTCTGGCAATTTTCCGTGTTTCAGCTCTGCAACTTTTGAGAGGTCGTAGGCGCGCTCAGCTTTTTCAATCTCTTGACGGATCTTTTCAATTTCGGTTCTTAGGCTTGTTAGACCATGAATCTTGTTCTTTTCTGATTCGTATTGTGCACGAAGTGTGTGAAGTTTTTCCTTCTCTGAGGATAGTTCTTTTTGCAGAACCGACAGTCGATCAATACTGGCCTTGTCTTTTTCCTTTTTCAAAGCTGCTTCTTCGATCTCAAGTTGCATGACACGCCTTTGTGCTTGATCGACCTCCGTAGGCATGGAGTCCATCTCTGTTCGAATCATTGCACTTGCTTCGTCGACGAGATCAATCGCTTTGTCAGGCAAAAAT
>JBIIGV010000035.1:0-24843 GCA_044236265.1 Oligoflexales bacterium | reverse complement strand
CAAGGCGTGATCGTGAATTTTCACTCCATGATGAATCTCGAAGCGTTCTTTGAGTCCACGCAAAATTGAAATGGTATCCTCAACGGATGGTTCTTCGACATATACGGGCTGAAATCTGCGCTCCAACGCTGGATCCTTCTCTATGTGCTGTCGATACTCGTCAAGCGTTGTTGCGCCGATGCAATTAAGCTCCCCACGAGCGAGCATGGGCTTTAGCATGTTACCTGCATCCATAGCGCCGTCGGCTTTTCCAGCTCCAACGATTGTGTGTAGTTCATCAATGAAAAGAATGATGCGTCCCGCGCTGTTTTTGACCTCGTTCAAGACTGCCTTAAGTCTTTCCTCAAATTCACCACGATATTTTGCACCTGCGATAAGGCTTCCCATATCGAGCGAAAATATGCTCCGTTCACGCAGGCCTTCGGGTACGTCTCCTCTTACAATGCGGTGTGCAAGACCCTCAGCGATAGCAGTCTTTCCGACACCTGGTTCACCAATGAGAACCGGGTTGTTTTTTGTCTTTCGTGACAGAATCCGGATGACGCGGCGTATTTCTTCGTCTCGTCCAATGACAGGATCTAGCTTCCCGTCCCGTGCGGCTTTCACTAAGTCACGACCATAGCGTTCAAGCGCCTCATAGCTCCCTTCGGGTGTTGCGCTGGTAACTCGCTGGTTGCCTCGCACGCTGTTAAGGGCTTGTAAAAAGTTTTGCCGATTTAGTCCTGCGGAGGCAAATACTTTGGCTAGTGACGTATTCGGTGCGTTTTTTATCAGCTCAATAAAGATGTGTTCGACGGATACGTATTCGTCCTTTAGTCTTTCAGCCTCTTTTTCGGCGTCGATAAGAATCCGCGACAGTCTTTGACTAAGGAAAATTCGGGATGGATCGTAACCAGGACCGGCAATTTTAGGTTTCTTGGTGAGTTCCGATTGAATTTGGGCATCCATCCCCCCCACATCAATGTCCATTTTGCCAAGAAGCCTGCTAATTAGACCGTCTTTTTGCTCAATGAGAGACAAAGCCATGTGTTCGACGTCGACATCATTGTGTCCGAAGGTCACAGCTTTCTTTTGGGCATCGGCCAGAGCTTCCTGTGATTTTTGAGTAAATTTATTAAGATCCATATGTTGACCTCCTTGAGAACGAATCTCTGGGTATCAATATGGATTCAATTTTCAGGTTGTCAAGGAGGCTAGGAAACGAGGTAAGACGGTGTTACTCCGCTCCGGCCATGACGGCAAGGGCGGCTACATTCATCTTTAGTATAGCAGCACCCATTTCCCGCGATATTTTGTCGATAGTGTCGGTCGTTCGATGGTACGAAGGATAGCTTCCCCAATCGTTGTCAATGGTCAAAATTGCTGGAATGCCGTTATCTATAAACGGCATGTGATCGCTTCCAAATGGGTTAAATGTTGTAAAGTAGCGAAGGCCTGGAACCAAACTTGCCGCTGTTGCAAATTGATCTGTCAGGTGTTTGAAGTCCCTGGATGTCTCAAGCAACACATCTTCTGAATCATCCGTTGAGTAGCCGATCATATCCATGTTTATGACGGCCTTTATACGACTTTTAACGTTAGTGGGTAAACTTCTGACGTAGGCCTTCGATCCCCATAATCCCTGCTCTTCGCCGCTAAACACGATAAAAATAAACGTGGCAGACGTTTTTCTTGAAGCAAACACTCTAGCCATTTCCAGAACTCCCGCAGATCCTGAGGCATTGTCTTCCGCACCCGGGGCAGCGCGTGATGTTTGTTCGCTGATGGAGTCGTAGTGCCCTCCGACTACATAGATGTCTCCTGCTTCTGTTGGATTGAAAGTCGCAACCACATTCCAGGCGTCTCGTCCGCTGACTGAAAATTTTTGTAGCGTGACTGATGCCGGGTTTAGGGATTCGAATTGGGACTTGAACCAATCCCGCGCTGAAACAATGTCAACCGAAGAGATGTGACGGTTCCAGTTGGTAAGTGTTGCCACGTCCCCATACCAGCGGACTACATCGACTTCATCCATTATCGCTTTTACAATGGAGCTCTGCTCAGTATCTAACGAGTGTTGTTTCCTTGAATGCGTCGACGATTGTACATAGGTTTTATTTTTTTCAAATTTCATGACCTTCATGTGGTCATTTGACTGAAGCCCCTGCCCCTGGGTGGCCAGCATTATACGTCCACTCTGTGCGATTAATTTCATACCAGCAGGCAATTCGTGCCGATGGCCTGCTACAACGAGTACAAGATCCTCAGCCAGTAACTGAGACCACATGTTTTGGAAGTCCAAACCAGATTCTAGAAGTTTCTTATGAACACCTCCGACAACGAGGCTGTCGCCCAGTTCGGACCACCAGCTGAAAGCTGGATTTTTTTTGGTTTTCTCGAGGGTCTCAAGGTCCATAGTTTCGATATCAATGATTGCCACCGCATCAACCGCCTGGTGGTTAAAAGATGCTAAAAGCAAGCATGAACAGATCGCTAAAAAGATGGTGCGCATCATGACCTCGAAAGTGTGAGATTTTCTGGAATGATATCAACTAATCAAAGCAGATCCCAATGGATTTCAGCTGATGGTGGGCTCAGAAGTCTTCTGCGATTGCGGAGGGTCAAAGTGTCAGGTCTTTGGTCAGTTTGTATGGATTCGTGACGATTTTTACCGAATTTTGTGGCCTAAGGTCCTGATTTCTCAAGAGGTACTTACCGTGGCACGTGGGTTGCTCATGGGTCGATTGACGGTCAATACCCACCGTCTTTGTCTTTGAGCTGTTGCTGAACCTATGTTGTTGATCTGTTGTGGAGGTTGTTTATGAGGGTGTGTTTTTCTATTGGTATTTTAGTTTCCTCTTTGGTGCTGGCGGCCTGTGGCTCACAAGCACCTCATCGTGATTTAAGTCAAAACTCGAATGGCTCTGAATCTTTGACAAGAGATTCCATGCCGAAGCTGATGATTGCTCGGGTTGCCAACGACAGTGCTGATGAAGAGTCGGCTGTTGTTGAAATCAGAACTGTCGATGCAGATGTTGAAATTTCATCTCATGAAGATGCAGCTAGAGCTTTCGAAGCTGGTCGATCTCTCTCTGTTGACGATCAAGTTTCTGCTTCGTTAGTTGGTAATAAAACCGCGCAGGTTGATTTGGGTGCGCCCGTTCAAGCTCCGGTACAAGCGTCTGTTGTGACAAAGACAACAGGATGCGTTGATCCTTGTAATGGTCAAGTTGTTCAATCCAGTAAGTCTTCAACCGGTTATATCCGCGCTCAACGCGGTGGATTATTCTACGGCCGCGGACTATTTGGAATTCTGAGACCACGCATTCTTTGTCGCTGTGGTGATGTTGGTTATAACCAATCCGGTGTCTATTCATCTAAGAGTTATAACTATAGTGTTTATCAGCAAGCTCCAGTTGCTCAGCAGAACATGCCTGGACAGGTTGCGGTCCCAACGCAGTCGCCGGTTCCTGGCAAAACGACAACTGGTTACGGTCCGACCCCTGTTACCTATTACCCAGGTGGAACGACCAGTGGATCGACACCGTACACGCAAACGACGAACGCAAATACCGGCGGTCGTTTGAACTAAGCGAACGGTTTCCAAAGCTCCCCAGTGGGGAGAGACGCTCAAAGACTGAAATCATGAAAGCCAAGCACCCTCGGGTGCTTGGCTTTTTTGTATGTGCCGCGGATGAAAGTCCCTATCTATAATATCAATTATTTCGGGTGATTAGAGTCCTCTTGTCAGTGGGTGATTGATCTTGCTAAAGGTCCTGGAAAGGCGCAGAATAAGGCGCTTTGTTAGCTTGTGACCTATATGGAGTTCAGCGATGGCTCGTTCCTGGCAACAGTCCCGGTCTTTGTTTGCGGATGCTATGAAAGTAATCCCTGGTGGAGTCAACTCGCCTGTCCGCGCATTTAAATCAGTCGATGGTGAGCCGATTTTCATTCAGCGCGCTCTCGGAAGCCGCCTTTGGGACGCTGATGGAAATGAATACATTGATTATGTTGGAAGTTGGGGGCCTGCGATTGTGGGGCATGCTCATCCTGACGTTCTGGCAACGGTGAGTCGGGTTGCGGCGAATGGTATTTCCTTTGGCGCGCCCACTGAGCTTGAAACAACTCTTGCCCATGCAGTAATCAAGTTGTTGCCGAGTATCGAGATGATTCGCTTTGTTTCATCGGGAACCGAAGCCTGCATGTCGGTCTTACGGGTTGCTCGTGCTTTCACCAATCGTAGTAAGATCATCAAATTCGAGGGCTGCTATCACGGCCATGGAGACATGCTGCTCGTGAAGGCGGGAAGTGGGGCGGCGACGCTTGGCGTGCCAGATAGTCCTGGCGTCCCCTCTGGTACCGCTGCTGACACGCTAACCGTTCCTTTTAATGATTTGGGAGCTGTGGCGGCTTTATTTGAAAAACACCCCGAAGATATTGCAGCACTGATTTTGGAGCCCATGGTTGGAAACAGCGGTTTTATTCGGCCTGATCCAGGATTTTTGGAAGGCCTTCGAGCACTGTGTTCGCGTTTTGGTGCGCTACTGATTTTTGATGAAGTGATGACCGGATTTAGGGTCGGAATTCATGGTGTTCAGGGACTTTATGGCATCACTCCTGATTTAACATGTCTTGGAAAAGTTATCGGTGGTGGGATGCCATTGGCCGCTTATGGCGGTCGTCGCGACATTATGGCTAAGGTGGCACCGAGTGGGCCTGTCTATCAGGCGGGAACGCTGTCGGGCAATCCTGTTGCAGTGTCTTGTGGTCTCAAGACTTTGGAGTTGATCTCCCGTCCCGGATTTTTTGATCAGTTGAGTCGTCGTACATCGGATTTGGTGGAAGGTTTAAAGCGTTCTGCAAAGGCGTATGACATCCCGTTTGTGGCGGATAGTGAGGGCGGCATGTTCGGATTCTTTTTCAACAGTCGGCCCGTACGAAACTTCGCAGATGCAAAGATGTCTGATGTAGCAAGATTTAAAAAGTTTTTTTGGGGTATGCTGGAGCATGGTGTTTATATGGCGCCATCTGCATTTGAGGCTGGGTTTGTTTCTGGCGCTCACTCTGAAAAAGATATGTCTCTCACGCTGGAAATTGCTGACAAGGTGATGAAAGGTTGCCGCTGATCGTTATGCCGCAGAGTCAAATTCAGCTTGGATGGATACCGTATTGGAACCTGCTTCCAATGCATCGCGAGTTGCAGCGGATTGCCGGAAGTCAGTTGAAAGTGATGTCAGGGCACCCCAGTTTCGTGAATCGCCTTCTGGCAGAGGGTTCAGTGCAGTTAGCGCCTGCTTCAAGTATTGCGCTTCTGAAGTCTCGTCAATTGGACATGGCATTGCCGCTTGGTATTGCCAGCGAAGGTCCAGTTCTGAGTGTCTATTTGGGTCTTCAGCGTGAGCACGATGATTTCTTTGAATTCGTAAAATCTCGCCAGATTTTTCTGCGAGAGAAAGCAAATGAAGCAAAATTACTTCATCCCAACGAAGCTCGTCGCCAAGCAAAATATATCTGGAGCCAAGTGCAAAGTGATCGTCCAGCAGCTTTCACGTTGCCAGGCCTTAAGTTGACGACCGCGTCAGCGGCATCATCAGCGTTGACCCGAGTGTTAATGCATCTTTGGCTTGGTGCGGATGCTGCGCATCAGTTGATGATAAGAGCTATGACAACAAATCCATCTGATGGTGGTATGCAGACGGGTGATATTCGTCCCCTGGAGCTGGTTATTGGAGATGAAGCCCTTCAGCGTCGGCACGAGTTTTGGAAGGTGCTTGACCTGGGTCAGATTTGGTTTGAATTGACAGACTTGCCCTTTGTTTTTGGTTTATGGCAAACGAATCAACAGTCGCTGCCAGCTGGTGTCAAGGCGCTATTATTTGAGGCTGCATCCTTAGCTCAGGCTCGCATGCGCGTCGAGCCACAGATTTATTTTCCTGAGACTAGACCAATGACGGCTGATGGCAAGGCAGTTGATTTGGCTGGATACTGGAAGGTTATTCAGTACAAGCTTTCAGATCGTCATCTACGCGCGCTACTTTTATATTACGCTTTGTATCATGAAATTAGCCCCGCTTCTGATTGCGATTGGATTTCTGAGCGCTTTCATCGCTGGAATCAAGCTTGGCAATCAGCCTCATTGACGTCCCATTAATCAAGGAGATCATCTATGACATCTGTATCTATTATAGGTGTGCCCTCAGACTTAGGTGCCAATATGCGTGGAGCAAATATCGGGCCATCTGCGATTCGCATAGCTGGTTTACATGAAAAATTGAAAATGCTTGGCTGTAATGTTGAAGAGAGGGGAGACATACAGGTTCCTCTGCGAGAAATGCTTTCCAGCAGTGATATAGCGTCAAAACACAAACATGCGATCATCCGGATTTGCGAAAAGCTTGCTGACGAAGTTTATACGGCCATGAAGGCTGGTCGTAAGCCAATCGTCCTAGGTGGTGATCATTCAATAGGAATGGGAACTATTACTGGGGCTAGCCGCTTTGCAAAAGAACAGAATGGTCAGCTTGGTCTTCTCTGGGTGGACGCTCATGCTGATATGAATACGCCGCAGACAACGCACACCGGAAATATTCACGGCATGCCGCTGTCTGTCGTTCTTGGTCACGGCTATCCGGATTTAGTTGGTCTTGGTGGGTTTTCTCCAAAGATCTTGCCAAAGAATGTGGCGTTGATTGGAATTCGGACATTGGACAGCGAAGAGAAGGATATCTGTCGTAAAAGCGGGATACGCTATTTTACGATGCGAGAAATTGATGAGCGCGGGATGCATGCAGTCATGAAGGAGGCGCTGGCAGTCGTATCGGATGGAACGGTAGGCTATCATGTTTCGTTCGACATTGACGGGATCGATCCGATGTATGCACCTGGAGTGTCAACCCCCGTCACGGGAGGTATTAGCTACCGTGAAGCTCATCTGATTCTTGAGATGATGGCAGACACGGGTAAGTTACTGTCTATGGAATTCGTCGAGCTAAATCCTATGTGCGACATTGAACACAAAACGGCTGGTTTGGTGGTTGATTTGATCCAATCAGCACTCGGTAAATCCATCGTTTGATTGCAGCCTTTGCTGGTCGGAGTTTTAAGCCATCAAAATGAGTGATATTGCAGTTCCGGACAAGAAATTTGAACTAATCAAGACCGATGGTCGTGCGCGGCGTGGGCGACTTCGCTTGAAGCACGGAATCGTTGAAACACCTATTTTCATGCCCGTGGGGACAGTCGGTAGTGTCAAGACACTCACGCCGTCTGATCTTCACGATCTTGATGCTCAAATAATTCTAGGTAACACCTACCACTTGTTTCTTAGGCCTGGACTTGAGGTGATTGAGCATTATCGGGGTCTCCACAATTTCATTAAGTGGGACCGACCGATTTTGACCGATAGCGGGGGCTTTCAGATTTTCAGTCTGGGTAAATTAAATAAGCTGGTAGAAGAGGGAGCTTACTTTTCAAGCCATCTAGACGGATCCAAGTTTGTTTTGACTCCAGAGCTAGCGGTAAAAATTCAAGAGACTATAGGCAGTGATATCCATATGGTACTCGATGAGTGCACATCATTTCCATGTGATGAGGAGACAGCTCGCAAGTCTATGGAACGAAGTATGCGCTGGGCCAGAAGGTGTCGCGATGCAAAAACAAAAGATGATTTGTGTCAGTTTGGGATTGTTCAGGGGAGTATGTTTCCAGAGCTGCGAGAAAAAAGTGCTAAGGAGCTGATGCAGATCGGATTTGAGGGTTATGCGATCGGCGGGCTGTCAGTCGGTGAGTCTAAAGATGATATGCATCGCATCACTGAGGTGTGTTGTAGTGTGCTGCCGAGTGATCAGCCACGCTATCTGATGGGCGTTGGGACCCCTCTCGATATTATTGAAGGGGTAAGCCGCGGTGTCGACATGTTCGACTGTGTCATGCCGACGAGAAACGGTCGTAACGGCACACTCTTTACATCTGAAGGTCGAGTGAATATCAAGAATTTGCGATACCGTCTTGACGACTCCCCACTTGATCCGCAATGCGACTGCTATACCTGCAAAACGTTCTCCAGAGGTTATCTTCGCCATCTGTTTTTAGCCGGTGAAATCACGGGATTAAGATTGCTTTCTCTGCATAACATTGCTTACTACCTCAAGCTTAGTGCAGATATTCGCAAAGCCATTGAGGCTGGTCAGTTCGCGGCACTGCTCTATCACCACCGTGGTCTTTGGAGTTCATGAAACTCGCATGATGAACTTCAGACAAAATAAAATAAAAATAGTCATTCTCGCCTTGCTTGAGCTTCTTTGCGCATGTCGCCATTCTTCGCAGGGTCAGCTGTCCGAGCTCCTTAGCATGGAAACGTCCGCGGCCTTGGAAGAAGCCTGTCGTCGGGACAGTGTGACGGCTGACACTGATTATTTAGCAGATATTCAAAAAGAACTAGGAGCCTGTTTGGGTTCCTCTGACCAAGTTAAGAGTTGGTCCGTTCGCATGATGGCCCGAATGGAATCGAATTGGCCAAAGGACTTCCTGGGGCGGGGGGATTCAGCAAGTAAGTGTCTCCAGAGATTGACGCTCGGCGCCCAAAGTCGCTACCTGGAGACTCTGATGGATGCTTGTCGCGGCGGCGATGCAGCTCGCAGGCGTGAATTGTTGGCCGTATTAGCTGAGAAGCAAATTGATCCTTGTTTTGAAATCACGAGTATGACCAGTGAAGGTTGTTTTGTTGCTCGTGGTTGTGAAGGCAAATCCATCAAGCCGCAAGATTTTGGTCTAAGCGATAGTAAACCACAGCAGCAGATCATCCTGTGCTCCGAGCGAATTCAAAGGATTCATGGTATCAAGGACCCTACTCGAGCGAATCTGCTTTATAATTACTCCTACGTCTCTGAGTTAACTGGGAATCAATCATCTAATAGGATCACCTATGGTCCCCCTAACTGTCACGGTGTTGCGCAGGCTGCCGCCGGTGGAGTTTTGGATGATTTACGCTTGGAGACGGTCCAACATGCAAGGCTAGCCAATCAAGCTCGCTGTGAGGCTCAGGTTTCGAGGTTTTTTAAAGAGCATGCCAGTCGACCGATTAGTGACATACCCATGTCACCCGGTGGTGTCATGATAAATATGACATATGATGGCTGCTCTGAGTCCGATTGCGGGCGAGTCGCGCTCTGGGTCGAAGATTGTAAGACTGAGTCTCTCGAGCTTTCCGTATTTATCGACGGTATGTGTGTAAACTGCTGGGAAAAAAAGTTGGCACTCAAGAACTTAAAGCCCCAACCAACCTATTACAGTGGCAAGCAATTAATTCCAGGGTGCATTCTTACAACTCAGGACCACAGTGTGATGGTCGTTGCCAGGTCTCAAGGTATGTGTTTTTTCTACGAAGCAACGAGTCCTTACGGCCCACCGCAAATTCGTGCAGTGCCGTGCCAAGTCGTAAATCACAAGTTTACTCGCCAGTACTGTCCACCACAGCCTAATATTGATTGGTTTACCCGATAATCTCTGCCTTTTGGTTTGTGGGTGGCGGACGCAGATGATTTCTTTGTATCCATCCAATCATGGAAAAGTCGATCCAGAGTTGGGCTTATGACTATCTTAATGAGGGCGATCTCTGTTTGCGTCGTCAGCGGGGGCACCCGGTGATTGAGTCGCTTCTTGCCGGGGAGAGGGCCGGGATCGATGTTGCGGGTATGGTGCGTGATGCCTTATCAGATATGAGTACCTGTCATCGTTTGACTAGTCAGTACCAATCTGTGCGGCAGGGTTTATTTTTGCGAGCTATTGTCATCTTGCTCATGGTTTGCAGCGTGCGTCTGATCCTGCTGACATTAACTCCAGATATCTCTTGGCAGGACTGGATTGATATCGACCGCGTGGCATGGATAACCATGTTTCTGATTTTGGTTTGTTTATTATTTGTTTTATATCGCTATGATCAAACTCAAGGCACTTTGTCGAGGTCGCGGATCTTTCTGCATTCATGGTTTTGCTGCTATGTCACCTTGAGTCCCGATGCGCTCGGCAACTTGGGAATGCGCGCCAAACTGCGCGCTGCAAAGACGGCAGAAATTCGTTTTGGTGCAGACTCCCTTCATATGCGACGTCGAATCTATATGGACGCGTTAGGAGAGCATTTAACATCCTTACGCCGGGACTTAGAGCGTTTGCCGCTGGCGGCGATGGGACTGGAGATTTTTCTGTTTACGATAGGATCCGCTGGACTCCTCGCAGTTCCTTTTATTGCTTGGCTAGAAACTCGGTCTGGCGGCATGTAGTGGCCCGTGTTATTCTTTAAGCAGACGAATTGTGGTTTGCGTCCTTGTTAAATGAGGAATCTGATGACGTCCGCCAAAAAGATCATGGTCTCCGGAATTCAGCCCACCAATAAGCTCACTCTAGGCAACTATCTCGGAGCGCTAAAAAATTGGGTCCGCCTTCAGAACGAGTATGAATGCTATTTTTTTGCCGTAGATCTGCATGCAATTACCAGTCGACAGGAGCCAAAGGAGCTGGCTGATAACACTTTGTTTGCTCTAGCGACTTACCTTGCCGCAGGAATTAATCTTGATCATGCGACGATTTTTGCTCAAAGCCATGTGAGACAGCACGCTGAGCTCGCTTGGATTTTGAACTGCTTTAGCTACATGGGCGAGTTGGGTCGGATGACCCAGTTCAAGGACAAAAGTAGTCGTGCTGGCGAAACAATTCCTGTGGGGCTATTTACATATCCAGTTTTAATGGCGGCCGATATTTTACTCTATCAGACTGATTTAGTTCCAGTGGGCGCTGATCAGAAACAGCACCTGGAGCTCACACGAGACGTAGCCATCAGAATGAATAATATTTATGGGCCACTTTTTAAAGTGCCAGATCCCTATATTCCGAAGGTCGGTGCACGAATCATGGACCTACAGGATCCTGAAAGTAAGATGAGTAAAAGTGTTTCATCTGAGCTCGGTGCGGTATTTTTAAGTGATCCTCCAAAAGAAATTGAGAAGAAATTCAAAAGAGCTGTGACAGACTCCGGAACGGAAGTCACTTATGCGCCTGAGAAGCCGGGTATTCGTAATTTGCTCGATATCCAAAGCGCGATCACTGGACGCTCGATAGATGACCTCGTGAAATCTTACTCCGGCAAGATGTATGGACATTTGAAGCTCGAGACGGCGACAATAGTGGCTGACGAGCTCCGCCCATTGCAGGAACGTACTCAACAATACCTTGCTGACAAGGGCGAGCTGCAGCGCATTCTGCGGGAAGGCGCTGACCGTGCGGCAACTAAGGCTGAGGCGACCCTAAAAGCGGTCTATGGGGCGATTGGATTTGCGCCATATTAGTCTGGTATAATTAAGCGTTAAAAACTTATTGAAATGATCAACCAGGGAGGGGGAGTCTCATGATGCGTCAATTTATTTTAGGACTGACAGTAGCTTTGTCAGTTGGATTGTCATCCCAGTCTTTTGCTGGCCGGAATCCAATTGGTGAGACTGCAAATTACCAACTCGATCGCAACGGCGCTCGCACAACGAGCATGATTCAGTCTGGTACGGCACTTGCCACTGTTACTGAATTTATTCCTGACCATGAAAATGGTCCAAGCTATAACGTTAATCTGGACTATGATTTTGTTGTTCAGTTCTATGGTCGTCAGAAAGGCACTGCGAAATGGGCCTTCGGCGAGGAGTTTTTCGATGAGCAGTTCATTGTGAACCTGCGTGAGCGTGGAACCTTTGAAACGCCCGACTATAAAATCCGTCATGAAGGTTATGCTGACGCGCGTAATCTTGATGGCGGTGTTTATCCCCACTGCGACAAGATACTGATTTACGATGTAAAAATTCCCGAAAACTCTGACATTGCAAGACTATTGTATGCATCCGTTGGTATTGACCCAATGACGATGAATAAGCCACCCATCGAAGATCTAAAGATTCGTGGTCATATCTTTGCCGGCGTTCCTGTGTTGGGTGCCGTAAAGCTTGATCTTTCTGGAATCGTTCAGGGAATGAGTGCTAAGGCTGGGTTTGACCTCAGACGATAATCGTTCGCTGCCTTATGCTGCTTTTTTAAGAGATATTGTCACCCGAGTGCCTTGGCGCTCGGGTGATTCCGCTTCAGTGACGCTTTGCACTGAAACATCCCCACCGAATTTTTGAACATAGGACTGCACCAACGGCATTCCATAGCCTGTTCCACGTTCTCCGCTCGTGCCGGGGCGAGATGTTTGCTTATCGGCGCGAAATAAATTGACGATCATCTCCTTTGGAATCCCGATACCATGGTCCGCAACAGTGATAGAGATGCGGTCATCGCTCGCGCTCACTAGAATTTCGATGCTACTTCCAGGGTGGCTGAACTTGATTGCATTGCTTATTAAATTGCTAATGACATTGTGATGTAAACTTAACGGCTCGGCTAAAACATGAAGATCTTCAATTGATTTTGCGTCATAGGCCAGTTTGAGCTTTTTGTCTTGTAAAGGTACCTCAAACGAGGCCTCAACTTGCTTCATCACAGTTAAAAGAGAGACCTTGCTCAATTCTACTTTGAACTTACCATCCTGAATTGCGCGCATCGCCTTGATATGCTCAATGATGCTAAGCTGGTTCTCGGCAGACTTCAGGATTTTCTCAAAGTACTGGGAAACCTCGGGTATTTTGTGATCGTAGCATTTGGATATGCCCTTTTGAGCATAAGCAAAAACCACAGAAATAGGGTTGCTAAGGTCGTGACTCAGTGCGCGAACTAATGATTTCAATTCTTCATTTTTACCGGCTTCAATTTCAGCTTTTGTCCTCGCTTCATCGATGGATCGCACTTTGGACATAAGGCCAAGCGTCAAGAAGCACATCTGTGTTGCTTGACCGATGGGAACAAAGTCGATGGCAAATCGCGGTACACTAAGTGTGAAAACCTGCACGATAAGCCATGGTATAACCGACAATATCAGACTTGTTGTTGCCAGCAGAAAATACCCCGCCTGAGGAATTTTTTGACGCCAGGCTTTAAAGGAGGCTATGACCATAAGTATCATGCCGAGGAAAATAAGGCGGTCAGCTCCAGATACGGCAAAATTTGAAACCTGAGGAGTAAAGCTTAGAAATATAAGTGTTCCTAGGCTGACCATGGTGGCCTGAAACCACACATAAAGATTGGGTGATACTGCTCGCAGAGATAAAAACACTGCTGTATGACTAAGAACCATGATCGTCACAAGAGGCCTGACAAACTTTCCGATCTCGGAGGACGTAAACGGGATCAAGCGTAGAAGAGAGGATGCATCACGGTATCCAAAACTCACGTTGAGCAACGCGATCATGGACAGCGCCATTAAAGCAAACCATCCATAGGATCTATCCTTGAGCCTGAATGCGAATACAGAAGCAATCATGCATACGATGAACAAAATTCCCATACAAAATCCATTAAGGAGATTTCTTGACTGGATGTAATCATTAAAGTCGTCCTCGGATGTGATGGCAAAATCAGGCTTAAAAGGCCTCGTGGTAAAGGAATAGACAACCAGATCAACAGTCTGTCCTGCGGGGATTTTTAGCGGTACGCCGATGAGTCGCTGTTTAACGCTTCGCTCTTGAACGGGTAGATTGGCACCAGACTTTCCCAATTCAATCAGATTTTCACCTTGTTGCACGAAAACGTTCATGATCTCGAGTGTCAAGTTGGAGGCGTGGTAGAGAATGCTGCTATGGTCAGTGCTGGTTGCATTAGTGACTGAGAACTTGATCCAGTGATGATGAATATCTTCTTTTGTTTGAAAGCCTGTCGACTTTGCGTCGGACCATGCAAAAGTGCGCCAGTCCTTTGCATACATTTCTTGTTTTGTGTTAAAAAATTCAAAGTTTCGAGATGGTAGAATTTTGCTTGGAGTTTCGTTTGTCTGTATCAGCAATGGCTCTGCTGCGAGAGCGATTTGACTCGTGATTGTAGCCAAGAGTATAAATCCTAGAGCGCGCATGATTATCTCCCGATCGGAATACTTTTGGCCGTGTTATCGGGCTTTTTGGGATTATTGTGAACGCTAGGATGGGGGAAGTTCGCGAACGTCGAACCTTGATTTTTGGTATTTAATCAAGATTGAGTTTTTTTTGAAGTAAAACCCACGCTTTGCGATCAAGGTTGCTTACCAGATTTTCCTCGACATCTCTTGGATCAACGCTACGAATCAACTCAGTCTTTGGTAACTTGGAGGTCTCCAGGGCCTGCACGGTCGCCATAATCTTGTGTTTAGTGATTGAATGCTTCACGCGCCCAACCTCTTTCTTATTCGAGAGTTTCAGGCCGTACTGTTGCTGACCGTCATAATGGAATTCTTGACGAGATCGAATGGCTGTAAAAAATCCCCATGTCCCCTTCAGAAATTTGGCATCGTCAGGCCTTCTGCAAAGCAAAATCTTCTTTCGATGAGCTACGATGCTAAGTTGCATTTCAACATCAATGAGCTGAGGCTTCGATTTTGGTGCTGGAGCAAGGTGCTGAGAGTTCTCCTTGAAAGCGCTACACATTTTATTAATCGGACATAGGTTGCAGGCAGGATTTGTTGGCGTGCAGATTGTCTGACCAAGTTCCATAACGGCCTGATTGACGGTACCTGAGTACCCTCGAGAGCAGGCTTGATCCATCAATTGTTTGAAGTGTTTTTTGAGGTGCGGCAGATTTGGTTCGAGCCTGATATCCAGCAATCGACAAAGGACGCGCTCGACGTTTCCATCAACAACACCGAATGGTTCATCTTTCGTAATAGAGGCGATCGCTGCCGCTGTGTACGTGCCAATTCCCGGAAGCTCCAGCCATTTATGGTGTTTTTGGGGTAACCCGCGGCCATCTCTTGCGAGTTCCATGCAAGCACGGTGAAGTAGATCAAATCGCCGATAGTATCCCAATCCGCGGACCTCAAGGCGGATTTCTTCAGAGTTAGCTGCAGCTAGGGCCTCAAAGGTCGGGAAGCGTTTGATAAATCGTTCGTATACGGGAATGACAGCCTTAATGACTGTCTGTTGAAGCATAATTTCGCTGACCCATATGTGCCAAGGGTCGCGGTGTTTTTTCCAAAGTACGCGCCAAGGCAGTGGGCGTTCGTAACGCTCATACCATGATTTGAGGTTTTTATGAAAAAAAGAGCCATTGAAATCCCTCGGAATCAATGGCTCTTTAGAGTTCTTCACAACCACTTGCCTCGACTAGATCAGGCTTTTGGCTTTCTTCTTGTTGCAGCTTTTGACGTTGGGCCTTTGGCTTTTTTGACCTTAGCAGCAACTGGTGCAGCTTTCTTCTTGGCGGTTTCAGCAGCGTTCTTAGCAGCAGTTTTAACCTGGCTCACCGTTTTTTCAACGTTGAAGCCACGTTTCTCTGCAGCGGATTTGACGGAATCAGCAGCTTTTTTCACCGTCGAGCGAACCTTTGTTTCGACCTGGTCAACATTGATTCCAGCTTTCGCAGCGTTCTTTTTGATCTCGCCAACGACCTTGTTAATGGTGGGCTCAAATTCCTTAAGTTTTTTCTCAAGGACTTTCTCGATTTCCACACCGGCAGCAGAGATGTTTTGCTTTGAGGCGTAGGACTTTACTTTTTTAACAAGCTCATCAGAGTCCTTCTTGATGGCGGTCTCAAGGCTCTTAAGATCTTTTTGCAATTTTTTGATAAAGTCTTTCATGTTTTTACGTCTCCTGCTGAGTAAGTAGCGGCCCGAGACATCGGACCAGCCCTAATGTTATACACGGGTTTCGCAGCTTTTCAAACGTTAATCCTGCATAAACTTTGGCGTTCGTTTGCTGAGGAAGGCGTCGATTCCCTCTTTTGACTCATCGCGGCTAAAGCATAATGCAAATGCCGCGGCCTCTGCTGCCAGTCCCGCGTCCAAACTCATATGTTGAGCATCGCGCACAAGGCGCTTGGTCTCGGCAACAGCCATAGGACCGGTTTTGACTATGGCGTCGACAATTTTATCAATCTCCGCATCTAATTTATCGTCATCGACCACGCGCGATGCTAGTCCAACCTGGAAGGCTTCTTCGCCAGAAATCATCCGTCCTCTCCCAGTCAAAAGCATGTCCATGGCCAGATGGAGACCGACGCGTTTTACGAGTCTTTGGGTGCCTCCAAATCCTGCAACAAGTCCAAGATTTACCTCTGGCTGGCCGAAACGGGCAGACTTACCCACCACAATCATATCGCAAGCCATGGCAAGCTCACACCCACCACCGAGTGCAAATCCTCGTACCTTGGCGATGGTTACAACTGGAAGGGTTGCAATAATATTGCCAATCGACTGCCCCAACTGCGCGAATTCGTGAGCATGGTCTGGAGTCATCTCCTTCATGCCGGCGATATCTGCACCAGCTACGAAGGCCTTTTCACCCGCGCCCTCGAAAATTATCACCCTGTGTTGATCAGCATCAAGATTTTCGAGAAGCGCTTCCTCGATTTCTTCGAGGACAGTTTCATTGAGCGCGTTGAGTGCGTCCGGCCGGTTGATGGTGATTGTAAACCTTGGGCCTTTTGATGTCGTCTTAATGGTCGTGTAGTCTGTCATTGTGGTTACCTTTTAAATGATATTTTTGCGCTCGGTAGATGTCAGTTTAGTATTTGTAGACACCACGTTTTGTTTTACGCCCGTACCATCCGGCCTCGACATATTTCGCTAGAAGAGGAGACGGAGCATACCTTGGGTCGCCCATGCCTTCGTGGAGAACTTTCAAGATTGCATAGCAGGTATCCAGTCCGACAAAATCAGCCAACGTTAAAGGTCCCATTGGTTGGTTTGTTCCTAGCTTCATGCCTTTATCGATATCTTCGGCCGTAGCAACGCCCTCCATGAGTGCATTGAAAGCCTCGTTAATCATTGGCATGAGAATTCTGTTTACGACGAATCCTGGATAATCAGCACTACGTGATGTTTCTTTCCCAAGTCCGGTTGCAAGGTCCAAAATCCGCTTGGTTGTGTCTTCTGAAGTTGCGATGCCTGGGATGATCTCAACAAGTTTCATGAGGGGAACCGGGTTCATAAAGTGCATACCAATAAATTTATCTGGGCGACTGGTTGCCGCAGCTAGGCGTGTAATCGGTATCGATGAGGTATTACTGGCGAGAATGCAGCTTGGTTTTGCAATCTTATCCAGCGATTGAAACAACTCGGTTTTAATTCGCTCGTTTTCGACGATGGCTTCGATGACGATGTCACAGTCCTTAAGACTATTGAGGTCTGATGCGTAACTAATGTTATTAAGGCCAGCTGACTTTTGCTCCTGAGTAATCACGGACTTCGAGGCCAGCTTTTCCAATGAGCCACTGATGGTTGTCTTTGCCGTTTCGATCTGCTTGGGATTGATATCCACCAAAATTGTTTTAACACCGTAGGTTGCGAAGACCTGAGCAATGCCTGCGCCCATTTGACCGCCACCGATGATGCCTGCGCATTTGAACCCTGCAATATCCGCCATATCTAAACCGTCTCCAATATCTGAGAATTGTTGGATTTTCCTAGACAACACCCTGCAATGTAAACGATTCCGTCAATTTGTCCAAAAGTTTTACAGCTATTGACGGCTAAGGCTCCGAAATTACAAGTCATATTTCTTGGCTTGGAGCTTGCAGATCCAAGTGGGTCCCCATGTGTCCGTTGCCTATTCGCTCCCCAATCGGAGGAAAGTCCATGAAGTTAGGCCTTCTGAAGTCTTCACTTATTGCTCTGTCTCTAACCGCATTTGTTGGTTGTGGGCAAAATACGGATGACGCCAGTAGCCGTTTGAAAATAATCCCCGCCGATCGCAATGCAAAAAACGTCGCGCTGATTATTGGAAGTCCCAATGATTTGCCAGGTGTTGCGAAGGATATCGCAGAAGTTTCTAAAATGCTGCGTGAGTCAAATCTTGGTTATGAAATCAAAGTCGTCAGTCCCGCGTCTGCGTCTCAAGCTCTGGATGCTGCCAGTGAGGTGGGGAAGCTGCTGAGTGCAAACTCAACCGTATTCTTTTACTACTCCGGTCATGGGGCAGAAAGTGGAGTTTTGATTGGTCAAGGTTACCAGACATTTAGGCTCAAAAGTGTTGTCAAGCGGTTGGGCGATGCTGCGCCTGGTGGGAAATTTAAGCGTTTTATTGCCGTGATGGATAGTTGTTTTAGCGGTCAAAATGTGGATGGAAATGAGTCCATGTTCATGACAGGGCAAGCGAAGTCAGAGCAGGAGATGCTCAGTACATCTCTCGGAATGATGACTGCGGACCTTAAGCCAAAATCAAACTCTGACTTGCCGTTTGAACAAGCCCTAGTAGTTGCGGCATCTCAGCGCAATCAGACCTCCCTTGATTTTGGATCTTCTATTGGCGGAGCCTTCACGTCTTCATGGCGTAAAATGCTAAAAAGAGGTTTTGGGTCCAATCAACAGTACACTCTCAGTCAGCTTTTAGAAGAGTCGAAGTCGGAAACCCGTCGACAAACTGGGGGTAGCCATACCCCGGTGTGGAAGGCGATGCCAGAAAATATTCTCACCGAATCTCTCAGCAGCATCTCTCCATCCCCCCAAACCAATGCCGGTATCTTTATGGCCTTAGGCGAGGTTTTGGCAGGTGATTCGATGATCTTTGCATCCCTTCCGGCAAATATGGCGGTAGGCACGGTAGAATTGTGCAGAGGTGATAAAGTCGCATGTTCCTCTGGAAATGGTCAAAAACTGACTGCTTTCATTTCAGCTAACGAAATGAAAATCCCAGATCGTCAGATTTACCGAGCTGAAAGGCATGTTTTGCTGGCTGCTGGGGATGTTGTTACTGCCGTTGTGCGAGATGCCAGCGGCCGGGCTATTGATGCTATTGCTGTGAAATTGACCGCGCGATAAAAATTGCGTTGAAATTCCGAGTTTTGAAAACGCAAAAACGCACACATCGACGGTGTTTCACTTAGATAAATTAATTTTTGATATTTGACTTCGAAGTTCATTTACCGCGTCCGCGAAATAATGCGATGTGCTCTGCGCAGTTCTTGACGTCAGAAAAATCATTTTTCCCTTCTTTACCGCATTCAGTCTACCCCATGCGGGGTGATTTTTTATTGTAGAACGTGCAGAGGCGGAGTCGGAGCCAAGCACCACAATCGCGTCAGGATTCATGCCAAGCAGCGCCTCAGCGTCTAATTTCGGCCATGACTTGACACCGTTTGTTGAGGCCACGTTAGATGCTCCAGCTCTGGCCGCCAAGTCGTCGAATAGTGTTCCTTGTCCCATGATGACAAGATCAGGATCGTAAAGAAGAAGAGTAGGGCGCGGACCGCTCTTCGTGACCGCCGATGCTTTACGAAGAAAGTCCTGCTTCATGAGGATTGCCTTGTCTTTGCAGCCTATAATAGATCCGATCTGTTCAATGTTATGGGCGATATCTTCAGCTGAGGTGAAACGAGTGAGTGTCAAGAGAGGGATATTTCTTGCAGTGGTCATTTTCAGTAGCTCGGGACGATTAAAAGTCGCAGCGATGACGAGATCTGGCTTCAAGGCAAAAAGACTCTCGGGTTCTGAGTGGACACGACCTTTTATCTGATGAGCCTTTTGTGTCACGCTACTCATGGATGGGTCTTCTGAAAGAGTTGATAACGCTATGAGTCTTGACACGCCTCCACAAGAGGGCAATAGATCCAACAAAATTTCATCGCTTGCTAGGGAAAGTGATGCAATACGATACGGGCTCTTAAGGTCATGGCAGAAGGACCTTGAGGATAGAAAAACGAGTGATAAGACTGTGATGTGTGCAAATTTGATCATGCAGAGCAGTATAGTCGGTTGTCTTGATCGTCTCAACACAATGCGCTTTTCAATGAAACATTAATGCTCGGAGGGCATCATCAATTATTTTTGTGTGGTTTCGATTTTTCTCCTTGGCACAAGGTTTGCTGACATCTGGATCGTTTAGTGGCCAAAATTTTGGATATAAGTCGAAAGGATTAATTTATGAGTCATTTGGATGAGCATCAGGATCATAGTCGATGGCAGTCAGAACACGCATTTTGGCTGGATGAGGTAAAAGTGTGGAAATCCGAACACCGTTTGGCTTTATCTTTGGCAAAAGACCTTGAATTAGTGTACTCGCAATTACAATCGGAACTTGAAAATTTTGAACGCCATATTTTTGATCATGAAACTCAGATTTCTGTCCATGAGGGCGTCATGGCGCAGGCAGAAAAGCCTGGAGGCACTGATTTTGGTGCTGCCGGGATGGAGGCTCTACATGATCGAGAGGTTTCGGTTCATGCGTCACAAGTGACAGCTTTTGAAGATATTCGGAAGCGGCATCAAAGTTTTATCAAGAATCTGAAATTAATCGGGCGAATCATTGATCGAGCGGATGAGGAATAATCAGTTTTCAGCAACCAACATAGAAAACCATTGCCTCCTCCAAGGTTCCATTTCACAATGTCTTTACTACTTGAAAAACCTTCCAGTTCTGCCGCATGGCAGTAACATGCGGCTGGATTGCTGGTTTGAGTAGAGTCAGGGAGACTATGTGATCTCGCCATTGTCAATTTGTGCCTACATATTTGCTTTATTAGTTGCTTGTGGTCCCCTGCCGCGACCGCGTCTTTTTGATGGTAGTGTGGGACAGACTCCAGTGTCGTCCTCGGTCACGGGTTTAGTTTTTACGAGTGCAGACGTCTCGTACTCTTCAAGTGACATCTACTTTTATGACTTTATCACAGGCGTCGTGAAGCCACTGGCTGCTGGTGAAAGTGGAGATGTTTTAACGCGATGGCAATTTAAGCGACTGTGGATATTTAACAGGTCCTCTGGTCGTGTTAGTTACAGTCATGTTAGTCCAAAAGAGGGGGCTACATCCCGTTCCGTCGAGCGTAGAACCCCAATGGCCCAGACGGGCGATCCATCTGAATTGCTCGCTTTGGGGCAGGGAACACTCGCGCTTGCTATGGGTTCGGCTCATAAGGTTATGATCTCAAATTTGTTGTCAAATCCATCTGCAACGAGTGATTTGGGGGCGGTCGACACGGGCGACCAGGCCGTGCCATTTAGGCCTGGAACCATGACAACAATTGACGGAGATCTTTGGGTGCTTCATCAACATCTTGGAGATAATTGGAAGGCGACTGGACCGGGAAGACTTTTTACTGCGCGTCAATCGAAAGACGGTTCGTGGGGTTGGGTTGATCAAAGTCCCACATCGGCAGGAACGCAAGGAATTTTATTGAACGTATCCAATCCTGTATTGGCATTTAAAAGTCAGGATCGCGTCGTTTTAATTGGTGGCATATGCTACCAATCTATGGGAGCCAGTTGTGTGGCGGGGGTCGATGCATTCGACACTGATAGCAGAACCGTTCAGCATTTATTCGATCTTCCCAGTGGTTATGAATCTATTGGACCGATGGTCTCAGGGCCATCGTCCCAAAAGGTTTTACTTTGCCTAAAGCAAGATAGCCATCCGAACGCAAAGATCGTGTCGATCAGCGTTGTCAGTGGTTTAATTGAAAAAACTTGGGATACGGGAATGACGTCTTGTGGGCCGTTTTATCCGGATAAAGATGGATCGCGAGTTTTCGTTGTAAAGTCCTCCGCCAAGAGCAGTGAGTTACACATTTTAAATTCAGATTTGCAATCCTTATCAAAAATCGACCTTCCATTCCCCGTAACGGGGATGGAGCTTGTTGATGAATAGAAATCTCTTGCTTTTGATGCTTCTCATTGCATTTGAACATTCGTGGTTTACAGCAACAGTCTTTGCTGACACTCAAGAGGTATTCATACGGGGCGCTGTCAATGAGCGTAGAGACGTTAATAGGCCGGGACAGTCTGTTGTGATTAGCCCCTCCGGCGAAACCCGATTTGACACGCAAAATTATTTTAAGACAGATCCATCAATGCAGATGAGTGGAGCTGGACGGACCACTGGCTTTACACTTCCACTTTTCCGCGGTCAAGACGCTCGATCCAGTCATGTTTTCGTGGATGATATGGAGTTGCAAGATCCCTATTCTGGTCTGCCAATGATTGATGATGTCGATTTGCGGGCTTTCGGTGGAATGATGATTCACAAGGGTGTTTCTCCTTGGAATGTGCCTGTTTTGGATCCTGGTGGGGTGATTCAGTTTTCATTACGAACCCAGCGTTCTCCATTATCGGCTGGTCTTAGCGTTGGAGACGTGGCGGGAACCAATGGATGGGGTCGATCGTCCCTTCAACATGGTAGTAGTTCCATTGGGGGGCTATACGCTCGGTCTAGTCGATCTTCCGGAGGTTATCGTTACTATAGTGATAATAATACAATATTGAATCCTGATGACGATGCATTCGTAGAACGGAAAAATAACGATCAGCAAAGTACTCAGGGGTTGGCTCATGTTTCATGGACGGGAGGAAGTGCCCGCGCTCGAACATTGGGATGGTTTCAAGAAAGCAAACGCGGCATATCTTTGGGCGAGATCTCAGAATCCGGTCGCGCCCGTTCTGCCTCTAGAACTGGAGTCATGACCGCAGCATATCGGCAGGACATTTCTGATTCAATTTGGATGGGGTTTGACGCTGGAGGATTTGCGGCTAAACGAACGTTAAAGGATCCTGATCAGAGTCTCGGCTTCGCCACTAGACGAGATTTGGAAACTGAGTCTTTAAGGACGCGTTTTACCTTGGGGCATGATTCGTTAGCATTTTCAACGATTGGAAGTGCTGAGCGCCAAGACTCACGAACGAAGCTCGCAAGCACCTATGAGGGTGACTACTTTTCGCCAAAAGCTTCCGGTTACAAATTGTTTCTTGGAACGCGTATTAAAGCCAGAGAAGACCAGACAATTGAATTGAAAGCAGGGTCTCAATGGCTGACAAGTGTCACGTCAAATATCTCAGGAGATGATTCTCAGCTGTCGGGCGGTAAGCCGTCGGGTAGCGCATCTATTGCATGGAGTCGATTTATAGAAGGTTTTTTATTGTATGCCCAGTTTGCCAAATACAGTCGCCCTGCGAGTCTTCTGGAGCGGATTGGTGATGGAGGGCAAATTGAAGGTGCCCAAGAGTTGCGTCCGGAGGTCGCCTCGGCGATTGAGTTTGGAAGTCGTTTTTATCGTGATCTGTTTTCTGAGGTTAAAACTATTTTGAATTTTGCGATTTGGTCGAGACGTAACGACGAGGTGATCCGCATTGATCGGGTATCACCAGTCAGGTGGCGTGCCAGGAATGCTGGTCGCCAGCATTTTCTGGGTCTGGAGTCTCGATTAGATATAGGTACAGATTATGCTGGCCTCGAGGCGGCGCTCAGTTGGATGCGGGCTAATCAAGCGGAGAGCGGCTTGATTGTCCCTTGGATGCCTTTTTGGCAAGGTGTCGTTGGTGGTCGATGGGAGATTTTTCCTCAGGCAGTTTTACGGACAGTCAGTCAATTCATTGGTCGCATGTATCATGACGTGAGCAACACACGGGAACTCATGTGGACTGTAACACACGATGTTTCAGTAGATTATATTGCTCCAAATCAAGACTGGAAGGCGGGCTTGGCTGTCACAAATCTTACGAATGTTGCATACCGCTCCATTAGAGATACTGTTACCAATAAGCCAGATGGGCGGATGGCGTTCAGTCACTATAATGGTGATCCATTGCCGGGGCGATCTTGGCTAGCCAGTTTTTCTGTTGGAATTTGATTTCCGGAGCGTCAATTGAAGTTTGATATCAATATGGACGACAATCTTTTTTTTGAGAAAGTTCGACGTGATATGCTGTCGATCGTTCATGATCCGTTATTGATATCGTCCGATGTTGCTGAATCACTTCAGGCGACTATGCGTAAGAGTGTCGAAAGATTTTTGAGGCTACACAGTGACCGACTTTTGAGGATTGTATCACGACCAGAGCCTCGGCTACCGCTTGGTAAGTGGTTTGAGAGGGTTTTCTTGGCAGCCTTACAGATTTCATTGCCATTCTCAGAGGTTCTTCACAGCGTACGGCATGAGGATGGTGGTGAACTAGATTTTATCGTTGTGACACCTCATAGACTGATGCACATCGAATATTCGATGAAATTTTTCCTATACACGCCATTTTCGGGTCAAGGTCTTAGTCGGTACGTTGGGCCCGGGGGCCAGGATCGTTTGGATTTGAAGCTAAACAAGATGAGATCGGTTCAATTACGTCGAGCGATGCCTAAATGGTTGCAGGATGATCGTCCGGTTGAAAGAATCCTTTGGATGGGAGGACGAATTCATCTGCCGTTAAGGAATCATGATCATTGGGTTGAAGGGTCTCAAGAGATAAATAAAAATTGTTCGCGAGGCTTTTGGCAAAAAGCCAGTGAATTTTTTAATGATGTCCCTTTCGACGGTGTTTTTGTTCATCTGCCGCGTCAATGGTGGATGACATCCTTAACTGGTCTGCCTGTCGATGATTTGAAATCTTTTGCTACATTGACATCGGGACAAGGAGTCGAGGAGGCCATTATGCTGGCATTGGTCCAGATCGATGATTTGCATGTTCGCGAGGTTAAGCGCGGGTTTGTTCTACCCGGTTAATTCATCCCTAAGACGCCGTTTTCATATTCGATAGCGATCAAAATTGGATCTTTTCTAAAAATGATTGACTAACCAGGTGCTGCTTTATGAGAACTCTGGCTATGCCGAAGTCTTCTAACTATGTGATAATAAAGCTCAGAAATCCCAAACAACTAGTTCAGGATGTGCAAGATTATGACTGATGCTACTGCCAATGCGATAAACCGAGAATCTGTGTCGAACCAGCCCCGGCGAAGGCTGGCAATTCCTAAGGAGTCCTTCAGCGGAGAGCGGCGGGTCGCCATTGCTCCTGCGAATATAGCCGCTTTCCAAAAGCTAGGCTTTGACGTGAGTATTGAATCAGGAGCCGGTCTT
>JBIIGV010000218.1:0-2956 GCA_044236265.1 Oligoflexales bacterium | reverse complement strand
GAGCATTTTGCGGAGTCAGCGAGGACCGACCGTGGTAAATCGTGATTAATGCGTACAGGGGTGATGATTCTGGAATGGCTTTTTTTGCTGCTTCAAAAGAATGAGCAGCAGCCTTGGGATCTTGCTCAAAAAGCTTAAGACCTCGGGTAAATAATAAAACCGCACGCTCTTCGGGATCTTTTATGGATTGAGGATCTAGAGACGTAATCTCTGAATCAAGGCTCAGCTGCTGAGAATCGGCTTCGTCTGAAACTTTGTAAATCACATCTGGAAATTCAGCAGATGCCGACAGATCACTGAACACCATGACAGACCAAAGAGCAGTCGTAACTATTGATCTGTAACCATACTTAGTCATCGATGAATCCACGTAAATGACGCCTAACGGCCGAAAGGATCTAACTGACACCGACTTTATATTCTAGCAGCTTGAGAGCGTGAATATCAGCACTTCAATGCTGGGAAGATTTATTTTTTCGAAGCAGCATGGTGATCAGACAAAAGAGAGCAACTACAATAATCATATCAGCCACATTAAAACTGGGCAGCCCCCAAGCGCGGCCCCAAAGCTGTCCTCTCAAAGTTATGAAATCAACAACATAGCCCAGCCGCAGGCGATCCACCAGATTGCCTAAAGATCCTGCAACCATGAGAACAAGGCTGAACGCAACGCCAGACTCACCGTTTTTTTGAAACGAAAGCGCCGTGAAAAGCAAAATCATCGAAAAAAACAAACCAAACGTAACGAGCAAAACTGGCCTGACGGTGTCAGAAAGATCTTTCATGATTCCCCACGACGCGCCGTGGTTACGAACATACGTAAGATTACAGATGAGCCATGCTTCATCAGATCCTAAACTCAAAACCTCTTGTCTTTTTCCTTGATAAATCGTCGTATCAGCATCATCTTCATGGATGAGATAGAGATCACGGCTTAGGGATTTTGTAAGCTGATCGATGGGTAAACTGACAAAAGCCAGCACCACAAAAAGCCAAGCAATCTTACGAACCGGCCAGGAACCTAACGACATGGAAACCATTCAATCACCCGCTGGAGTTATATTTGACTTTGACGGTGTCGTGGTTGATAGCTTAGCCGTTCACCTAACAGCATGGCAAATGGCTTTCGAAAAACTATTTGGCACTCCGCTAACAGATACCCAAGGCCTGCCAGGGCGCTCGACCATGGCCATTGCACAAATTCTTTCGGAGCGCGTGGGACAACCCGAGCTAAAAGTTCAGCTTGCAGATTTAAAGCGCGAGGCACTGCGCCAAAGTCAGCTTTCAATCAAACTACTGCCTGGGGTTCTGGAAACCTTCGCCTGGCTCAAACAAGAAAAAATTCCTCATGGAATTGCCAGCAACGCACCTCGCGCTTTTATTGAAAACACGTTAGAGCGCTGCGGACTCAATGTTGATGTAAAGTTTGGCTCTGACGACGTCTCGCGCCCAAAGCCTGAACCCGATGTGTTTTTAAAATGTGCAAAAACTTTAGGAATATCTGTGCTGCATCATGATAGGGTTATGGTATTTGAAGATAGCCCTCATGGCCTTAAGGCAGCTGTTCGTGCAGGGATGCTGCCCGTAGGGGTTCTCACACAGAACACTCACGACGACATGATTAATGCAGGAGCTAAAGTTTGCTGCCAACACGTCGGCGAGGCATTGACTCAGGGCTGGTTCACGCACCTTCCGCGGCCGCTAACGCCTTAGCCTCAGAGCGTTCATGACGACCGATACGCTTGATAGCGCCATCGCTAAGGCCGCCCACATGGGTGTCACGAGCCCCAACATTGCCACAGGAATAGCAGCGACATTATAAAAGAAGGCCCAAAAAAAGTTTTCTTTGATGATCTTGGTTATTTGCGACGACAGATCAATCGCCGAAAGCATCTCACCAAGGCCTGACTTTTGTAAAACAAGCCCTGCGCTATGGGCCGCAACATCTGTCCCAGATCCCATGGCTATTCCAATATCTGCTGCCGCCAAAGCAGGAGCATCATTAATTCCGTCACCTACGAAAGCCACCACCTTGCCCTCTTTTTGTAAACGAGAAACAAGGTCTTTTTTACTTGATGGCGTCATTTCGCCATGAGCAGATGATATTGCAGGAAGTGATTTTACCAATTCATAAACGACGACTGAACGGTCTCCAGAGGCAATAAAAAGATCAAAACCTTTGGATTTAATTTTTTGCAGGTAAGACTCAGCGTCACTTCTTACAACTCAAAAATGCAAAGTGGCTTATCCTCCATAGATACCGCAACGACCGGATTTCCCGAGGCAAGTAAAGCTTGCCACTCGGTTGGCAATTCTTTTGCGACAAAATCAGGTCTTCCAAAGCGAAGGATCTTGGGAGGATCAAACTTAATCTCACAGATAGCGCCCAGACCCGGGCGGTCTTCGATCAGCTTACTAAGGGGGATAAACGTTTGCGGACTATCAGAGCGAAGTCTTTGACGTACGGCAAGGGACAGTGGATGAGACGAGTGAGAAAGAGCAGAAATAATGGCCCCCAGGTCTCTATCTTGCTGAAAGTATTTTGTCGCCACCCACTGAACGACTTTAGGTCGGCCTTCCGTTAACGTGCCCGTCTTATCAAAAATAATGACGTTAGCACGCCTAAGAGTTTCGAGTGCTTCATAGGACCTGACCAGAACGCCTGCTTTTGCGGCCTTCCCTAAGCCAGCCACCCAAGCCACAGGCGTTGCAAGTCCAAGCGCACAGGGGCAAGCCACCACCAAGACACTTAGCGCAATCATCAGAGAATCTGGGACGTCACGGTTGGCAACCACCCACCAGTAAAGAAAGGTCAGTAACGACAGTGTGATAACGACTGGTACAAAAATCCCAGCAATTTTATCTGCGATGACCTGAATTGGCGGCCTAGACAAGCGAGCACTATCAATCAACTGGATGATTCGTTCAATGGCTGTCTCAGCTCCTACGCGCACGA
>JBIIGV010000092.1:0-11500 GCA_044236265.1 Oligoflexales bacterium | reverse complement strand
CAGGCGCGAGCAAAGGCAGGATAAAATGACCCACACCTACTGGGTTGCTGTGTGTAGTCTTATTGCCACGCTGATCCTGCACTCTTATAGCCCGGCCGCCATTCTTTCTTGGGCGCAGCGTCAAAGACGTCAGCGCGCTCTGGTGCTCATGTGCATGATTACGTCAGCATCCATTCTAGGAGAAATCTACGGATTAGTCTTTGCCTGGCGGGCTGCAAACCTTCCCGTTGCCTTGCTTGTCGGTGCGCTTTATCTACGGCATTTGCGTCAATCCGGAAGCCGTTGGTGTGGACCACGGTTTATTGGCTTTACTCGTCTAGCCATGCTGACGGCTGCGTTTTTCTGGGCCTTCGTTAGCCTTTACAGGCCTGAATCATGGATAGTTCTCGCGATAACCTGCGGCTTTTGGAATGCTTGGCTTTTGAGGAAAGAAAACGCTGAAATAACAGAAGAATTTTCTCAACTCAAGACGCGACTGGCTAGCCTTTACGCAGAGCAAATGAGCCACTCACCACTCAAGTCAAAACACCCTTCAGAACTCCGTGACAATTCTCGCGAGGCGAGCTAATCTTTGCGCCTCATCCTCCGGAGACTACCACTATGAAGACTTATGATATTACTAGCGTTTGCAATGCATTGATGGACGTTTTGATTGAAATTGAGGATGCAGACATTAAACGACTTGGACTCACCAAAGGCGTGATGCATCTCGTTGATAGCCAGCGTCAGCGCGAAGTCCTTGCCCAATTCGGCACAAAGAAGAAAGTGACCGAGCTTGGCGGCAGCTCCATGAATGCCATCAGAACCCTAGCGAGCCTCGGACACAAAACCGTTTTTGCTGGGATGGTCAATGATGACGAGTATGGTCGACGAATTCGCGAGCGTATGGAATCCCTGGGCATCAAATCTTTCCTGGGCGGCCATGGTGAGGAAAGCACAGGTACCTGTCTGATATTGATCACGCCCGACGGCGAACGAACCATGAATACGAATTTGGGAGCAAGCCGGCTTTACGACGCGACGCATATACCTCACAAAGAGATCGCCGAGTCCCACGTTTTTCATTTCTGCGGATACCAGTGGGATACCGAGGATCAAAAACGCGCGTTAAAAAGCTCTATAGAAACAGCTCATAAGCACAACACCATCATCTCTTTTGATTTGGCAGACCCGTTTGTTGTTGATCGCAATCGCAGTGACTTTATCGCTCTGATTGAGGCCGAGGCTGATATTGTTTTCGCCAACCGCGAGGAGGCAAAACTGCTATTTCAAACCTCTCCAGAAGAAACGGCTAGACGAATCGCTGCTACGGGTTCAATTGCGGTTGTGAAACTAGGTGCAGATGGCGCCTTGGTGGTTAAGGGCAAAGAAGAATTCCGAATCAGCCCTGTACCCACCAAAGTTGTTGACACGACGGCAGCTGGTGACATGTTTGCCGCAGGATTTTTGCACGGGTTCTTGAAAGGCCGCGATCTTGCTACGTGTGGAAAAATCGCCGCAACGCTAGCCAGTGATGTCATTTCGAGAGTTGGGGCTGTGATTAGTGATGATGCCCTGAATCACGTAAAAAACTCATGATTGGAAAAATAGAAGATCGCTTCACCAAGGACTAGGAGCCATGGGCTCATTTACAAATTTGGTTTGCGGTTCGTCTTCCAAGAAAAAATCGGCTCCGCGCAGCACGTCGAAATAAAAAGCTTCAGCGCGTTTCCTGTCATCAAACTCAACGTAAGCCTCACGGAATTCCTTAAGGGCTGGCACTGTATAATATAGGTTGACGCGATATTTCCCGTTACTGAGGAATTGAAATGTAACCTGATTAGCCGTCAATGCCCGAGCTTGACCGCCTCCCAGGAAGGATAAAAATACGATTAACAAAGATGAATAAACTTTCATCATCACGCTGAGGCCACCCCATCTCCAACCATATCTTTAGTCATCGGCCATTGGAGAGCGACTCATGAGCTCCCCAAAAACACAACCCCCTGTCTATCCGCGCAGACCCTAAAGATTAATGGCAAAAAGAGTCTTTATTGTGTTATTCTTCAAGCGGTCTTTTCACCCCCCTTGATCATCTGGAAAGAAAGTCCCATGACGACTGAATCAGAATCACCGACCAGTACGACCACCACACAAAGTCCTACTCCCGATGAAAAGCCGGGAATGTTTAGTTTTGAGAGCCTGAAAAGCTTCGGCATCCTGATTTTAATTGTGTTTTGCGTTCGCTGGAGTGTGGCTTCACCCTATTATGTTCCAACATCATCCATGGAGCCGACAATCAAGGTTGGCGACCGGCTGCTAGCGTGGAAGCTGGCTTATGATTTTAAAATACCTTTCACTGACACGGCTGTTGTCTCCTGGGGAACGCCTAAGCGCGGCGATATTATTGTATTCAAATACCCGCGGGATCCCGATATCGACTACGTAAAACGAGTGGTTGCAGTTGCAGGCGATCAGATCCAGCTAAAAGATGACGTCCTTTACATCAACGGAGTTGCACAGAACCGTCTAGATCACAATCAGGATCGCACGGTTCTGGACGATATTGTTGACGAACAGGAATATAAGCTTTTGTACCGCGAAAGCCTTGAAGGCCTTGATCACTGGGTTATGCAAAACAAACCTGACTTTCGCCGAGCAACGAGGGCATGGTGGCCTGACGTCGACGGCAAGCCAGCTTTGGTGCCAGAAGGCAGCGTCTTTTGTATAGGGGACAATCGTGACAACTCCAGTGACTCTAGAGTTTGGGGTGAGGTGCCTCTATCCTATGTGCGAGGCAAAGCACTGTTTGTAGTTTGGAGCATCTGGACACCTAAGGGTGAATTTTTCCCCCGACTTCGATTTGACCGCTTCGGCAAATGGCTAGACTCTTAGAATAATCACGCAAAACAGGATTAATTTTATTTAATTTCTGGGCCTTGCCGAAAGTGCCTGTGATTTCTGGTGAAAATTGACCGCTGTCACAATTGATTAGATAATAGAGTCTGGATCTGCCATGGAGTTAAGAAACCGAATGAGTTCTCCAAAGAAACCAGCAGGAAAATCTGACAAGCCAACAAGCTCGACTCTCCCGAAAAAATCAGTCGATCGAAAGATCATTGACATTAAAAGCGCGGGGCAAGAAGAGTTGGTTTTTGCTCGTGAATACTGGACCGGCGACAGCCGAGACGGTGCGCTTGTGAATGGTGATGGTTATCATTACTATCGCATGACCAAGTCAGGAAAAATTCTTGAAGCGTATGAATGTTACGAACTGGATGATGGGCGGGAGTGCGCAAATCCACTACCGGAAATGCTTAACGTCAATTGGATTGATGATCTTGGTTTTGAGGATTTTGAAGCATTAGACATGATTAAAGAGACAGAATTCTCAAGAATCAAGGGTATCGCACACGGAATCGAAACACCCTGAGAATTTAAAGTATCGAGTTAAGCGACGTCTTCTTGATCGCTATAATCCATTGCTGAATGCGCTCGACGCGTATTCAATACATGCTGATACCAACCTGCGCTTTGCTCCACTAGCCATCCGTAATTATTAAATTGCGCGGGCGGTATTAACTCTTCACAGAAGTCGACCAGCTCTTCGAGAGTTCCATTTGGATTTTCGCGCGACCACTCTTTCACTGATCGTTTGAATTTATTCGTATCAAACATTAAGATCGTCCTTTCAGGAGTTCGTTTTGGGCGACAGAAATGAGTCTGCGCATTACGAGCCTCAAAGTGAGAGTCGGTAAGTTTTACCGGCCCTTTAGCAGGCAACCCTTTTTGAAGTCGGATTTATATTTATGTCAAACCTGTTACCACTTGATCTTTTTGCGGATACCAATTCGATTTGGCTATCTGACAAATTTACGGGGCAATCGATTTTAGACTATCTGGGCAAGAACTTAGAGACCTGGTTGAACCAAGTGCTAGACGAACTTGGCGTGAAGGACACCCCGAAAATACTGGGCAACGCCCATCCTGCGGCGTTTATATCTGGTCGTGTCTATGTTGCTGCCGGTGCGACTATTGAGCCAACTGCGTACATCCAGGGTCCATGCATCATTGGACCAGATTCAGAAATCCGACATGCGGCCTACATCCGCGGCAACGCATGGATTGGAGCAAAAGCGGTTGTGGGGCATACCTCAGAAGTGAAAGGAGCCGTATTTCTCGATGACGCAAAAGCAGGACACTTTGCCTACGTGGGGGACTCCTTCCTGGGGCGCTCCGTCAACCTAGGAGCCGGCACAAAACTGGCAAATCTCAAGCTCAAGGGCACTGAAGTTAAGGTCAAACACCCAATTACTGGGGACTTGATCTCTACCGGCCTACGTAAAATGAGCGCTATCATGGGCGACAGGGCTCAAACCGGCTGCAACAGTGTACTGTCACCGGGTTCGATCCTTATGCCTGACACGGCAGTCTTGCCGTGCGTGCATTTTCAGGGAACCCTACTCAAGGGCTTTGCACGCTAGCCCTATGGCGATCTGAACAGCATTTGTACATTTTGGCCCGCCATCCAACTTTGCCTCTTTACTAGGTAGAAATTTCCCGCTAACCTTTTCCCTTAATCAAGCATTTATATCGTTTTCTGTTTTCGAAGTGGTTCTAAAGAGGATTCCCAGGGAGGGGCTCCTCTGTTGCACGGGACTGGGATCATTATTCCTTTGTCCTCAATCCAGTGAAGGAGGATTTATGGTAGTGCGCAACCTTTTGAACCGTCGTTTCGCGTTGGCATCAGCTTTCTGCGTTTCGGCCCTCATGTCTGCACATCCTGTGCTGGCTGCCGGTTACATTGTTAAATTCAAGCAAGGCACGGCAGGTTTTCAACAAGCCCTTTATTCCAAGAGCTTAAATGGCGTAAACGTTGTTGATCAGCATGAATCAGGCAACTTAGTTGTTGTCGATCTTGGAAAATCCTCTAAACGCGAAACAGCTAAGCGTCTCGCTGAGCTCATGAAAAATCCTGACGTGCAGTATGTTGTTGAGAATAAAAAAGTTCAGGCTTTCCAGATGCCAAACGATCCTGAGACTGCGAAGCAATGGTCAATTGCAAAGGTCCGCGCGGCCGATGCATGGACGAGTGGCGTAGGCAGTCGAGATATCGTCATTGCTGTTACCGATACTGGCGTTGACTACACCCATGGCGACATCAAAGAAAACATGTGGACCAACAAGAAAGAGATCGCTGGAAACAACATCGATGACGACAACAACGGTTACGTTGACGACATTTATGGTTACGACTTCAACGGTAATGATGCTGACCCAAAAGACGAAACAGGTTCACAAAACCCAGGCCACGGTACACACTGTGCCGGCATTTTGGGAGCTGTTGGTGATAACGGCAAGGGCATCAGCGGCATGAGCCAGAAGATCTCCATCATGGCATCACGGTTTCTTGGAGCTGATGGCTCGGGCGACCTGATGGGTGCAGTCAAGTCTATTGATTACGCAACAAATAATGGCGCTCACGTCATCAGTGCAAGCTGGGGTGCAGGCGTAAGCGCATCTGACGCTCAACCAATCACCGAAGCTATTTCGAGAGCGAACGACAAAGGCGTTATCTTTGTGGCTGCCGCTTCCAATGACGGAAAAAACAATGACGGCTACGAGGTATACCCTGCGAATACTCCATTGCCAAACGTGATTACGGTCGCTGCCTCTAACAGCAGTGATGGTAAGCCAAGCTGGTCCAACTACGGTATTGGTAAAGTCAGCCTATCGGCTCCTGGTGACGCCATCTACAGTACGTTGCCTGGCGAAAAGTATGGCAACCTGAGCGGTACGTCGATGGCAACCCCACTCGTCTCCGGCCTCGTAGGTCTTATGCTCTCCCATAACCCTAACCTGAAGCCAACGGAAGTGAAGGCACTTCTTCAGGCATCTGGGTCAAAAGTCGCTATCGAAACTGCATGTGAATGTCGTGTTGACGCTGCAGCCGTGATCGAGCGCGTGAAAGCTGAAGATCTTACAGTCGTACCTCAAGCTGCCACGATCAATCCAAATGCAACCCTTCAGTTCTCTGCTTTTGGTGGCAAAGCCCCTTACCGCTTTGCATCGTCAGCTGATACCATTGCAAGCATTGATGCCAACGGTGTCTTGACTGCTAAAGGTACCGGGGAAGTCAACGTCACAGTTACTGATGCCGACAATAAGACGAACCAATCACTCCGCATCCGCGTTGTCGAGCCAGGTTCTGGCGGCGGCGGTGGTGGAGGCGGCGGCGGTAGCCCTGAGGAGTGCCCACTAGATCCACAAATGTGCGAAATGTTGTGCCAGTTCGATCCAACTCTACCTTGGTGTCAGAAGTAACAACTTCTGAGAACTCGCTAAACTTTACAGTCTAAATTAACGAAGAGCCGGGTTACCGGCTCTTTTTTTATGACTCTCAAGGAAAATGTTAATTGAGTGGTTTGAGAGTCAAATGACGTTATCGGGCCAACTAAGCAAATCACTCAAAGGTCTGCGGGATGATCTATCTCTAGAACTAGCTCGAGTCACTACTTTTTGGAATCTTCTTAGCGGACCGAGGTTCGATGAGGGACCGGCCCGCCTATGTCACTCTGAGAATAGTGATAAGACGTGCAAAAAAACAACTGAAGAGCCGGGGCTTAACGCTTTTCACTTCCAAGAGATCAATTGAGTAGTGCCAAAGCGAATAAAAAAATCCCCCCGCAATGATTATTGCGAGGGGATTTCTCAGACTACTTATTTCCAAACCATTCGTGAGGTCACTTCAGCAACGCCATCTGCGAATAAAACAACCATTCCTTACCCGATAACCCATTCTTGAGAATCCATTACCAGCAACGCGGGCAACACCACCAACCACTCGTCCCGATACGATTGCAACGCCGCGAGCTGCACCACCAACAAATCTTGCCGCTCCCCAGAGAGTGCGACGAACCGGCTGATGATTAGCAAACCAGCTACGAACAGGCTTGTTCTGAACAAAGTAGTTACCGACCGCGAAAGGCGCTCTGACAACTGCTCCCAAGACTGGGAAAGCACGTCCTCTGGCCAAATTGAATGAAGCGCCAGCTACTGGTGCAGCTGCCATTACTTCTTCCGCATATTCGCTTGACGAGTTGTCAGCCAAACTTGCAGATGTTTGACCGGGAGTTCCATTGAAAGCTTCAGCCATCACAGGCTCAACTTCAGCTCTGAAGTATGCGCCCGTCTTGTTGAAAATAGATCCTGTTGCAAGCACGGCGTTTCTAGTCGAGTCATTACACCATGCGGAGTCCAGCACTTGAGCAACAGCGAAATTGGTAAATTCACGATGTCCTTGATCACCATAAGCACCCCAGAAAGCCTTCCAGCGGGTATCACGATCAAGGGACGCGTCAAGCACCTTCGATGAAGCGACGAGAGCCTTCATGTCATCTGGTAGATTCTCTGCATAAGACTTACCGTCTGAGTTTTTGTTGTTAATTAAATCTTCGATGACCATAAAGGCCAAGCTTGCTTTAAGATTGCGCATATCAACATCGTAAGCGCCAAATTCAAAAAGAAGGTCATTGCCCTCTGACAACTTCTCAGCCAAAGCGATCTCGGTCAGGAATGAGCTCGTCATCGCTGCAAACCCTTGCACGATCAGACTAGCTTGTTCCATTTGCGATTTAAAGTCAGCAGCGTCAACGCCAACGTAGATAGACGGCATACCCGACAAGCCATCAACTTTTGGAATATTAAGACAGCCGCCCACTGAGCCGTCAGCGCGATAAAGATTTGTAGCGTCAACCGAACCACAGAATTCTTTGGCATTACCAATTAGTTGAAGCTTACCGCCTTTAAGGAAAAACCAAGACTGTAGTTCCAAAGGAACAGCGGCAAAAATACTTTTCAAATTATTTTGGTACCCTTTTGGCCCCTGAATACCACCTTGATTCCAGAATGTATCGTAGCGGTCCGTAAACTGGGACGACACAGCCGCTGAACACACTGCTTCACCTTTCTGACCGGTGAAAGCATCCAGACCTTTAGTGGAAGACGTTGGTCCCGTGCTTTTACAGGACGCAAGTCCTAGTCCTAGCAAACCTAGCAAAAAGAAAACCCGCATGTCGCCTCCTTGAAGGGGATCTTGTGAATCTAATTTTGAGATGACTCTTCCCAAAATTATACCACACCAAGGACTGGACTAAGGATTTTTTCCAATAATTTATTTTGGCGAGATCAACCCAGAGGACGGTATCGTAAATGCCCGCTCTGATTAAATTAGGTCGCAACTTTTGCAAGAGCTTCAAAGGCTCAACGCACTCAGGATTCTTGCAACAAGGTCATTCGTTCGCTCGAGGTCTGATAGCGGTCCCATTGGACATATCCTTCTCTAACTTCGCCCGCAACCTGGCACTCTGCAATGACGCGCTTTATGTATGCTATGGAGAAAGTCTCCTCTTTCACAATACCGGGGTAAGCCTGTTTCAGAGCTCTATGAGCCTCCCGCAAATGATAATGCGGAATACCTACACACACATGATGGGGAACATGCCAGGAGATATCATGAGTCAGCCAGTCGATCCACGCTGGATAGCGCATGTGAATGGTCGACCCTAGCTGAGCTTTGCCTGGATCCCAGGTGCTCTCGTCCATAAATGGAGACTCTGGGTGCGTGTGATGGAAGTATGTGAAAGAGCTCATCCAAAACTGAAATGTTAATTGCGGGATCACAAATAGGAACGTTATTCCATACCAACCAGCCGAACGCCAAATAGTGTATGCGACCATCCCTGTGACAAGGGCTGTAAACCCGATTGATCCGAAAATAAGTTTCAGGTCATCGCGACGAAAATGTCTCGATTGCAAACCTCTAAGCCCATCACGCACAAAATAAATAGCAAAAAAAATCGAGCCGATAAAATAGGCCCACGTTCTTGTCCACAAGTACATCAGCCTGGAGCTCGTGCCCAAGCGATCTAACTTAGCCTGCGAGAAAGGGCGCCAAGCGATTTCCTTACTAATATGGTGGGTGTATCGATGGTGAGTATCATGACTTAGCCTCCAAACATGAAATGGCCAGATCAAAAGTGCTGATAAAATCTCACCCACAACATTGTTCACAAGAAGACTGGTTGAAAAACTTCGATGACCGGCGTCATGAGCAACAACAAAAAGACCCGTCATCACGAGCCCCAAGAGCAAACTTAGAGGCAAAGCCAAAATCCAATTGTCAGCCTTCAAAATTAAACCTGCGGTCAATATCACGAGGGAGATATCGCGCAAAAGATACATAGCTGATCGCCATGTGTTAGGTCTTAGGCAGTGTCTAGGAATCGATTTTATGATTTTGGGGAGTGAGTCGATCAATTCATGAGGGGGCATGTAAAAATCCTGAAAATATTAATGCTTCCTGTATGTTAGTCCACTGAGTGTATACTCATTTGCCTTGTGATACAACCCTTGCTTTCATGACTCTGAATTTACTCAGCAATTTCCCTGGTGAACGAACGGTCGGAGAGGTAACGGCCAAACATCCTGCCAGGATTAACAACGCGCCAAATAGCTCGGACTCCGAAAGCGTTTCTCCCAGCATCAGCCACGCGAACAGAGCCGTAACTACCGGTTCGACCTGGCACAGTAAATAAGATGTCCCAAGCTCAATACATCGCAATGACCACATAAATGTAAGTCGGGCGAGAATGGGGCCTAAGAGAGACGCCAAACTTATCACAGCGAAATCCTCCGTCTTTAAGGCTGCAAAGCTGGCTATTCCCTCCGCCGAAACCACGATGAAGCCGAATATAACCGCCAATAAGAGACTGCGCCAAATAACCAGAGCAGAGGCTTCTATGCGATGGGCCAGCGTCTTGGAAAAACACTCGGAGGCGGCAAATCCCAAACCACTGCAAATTACGAGGGTCAGACCATAGGCACTCGTATCCGCAGGAAGGGCTAGATCAGCACCAAATGAACCGCTCAGCTTACTTGTCATGATCAGCGCACCACCAGCAATTAGAGACGCGCCAAATAACCCAACCCATCCAACCCTTTCACGGAAAATGAGGTGACTGGCAATTAAAACAAATATCAGTTCGGTCCTCGCAGCAAAGGATGCAATGCCGGTGTGGATTTGCCGAGTGCCCTCCCAGAACATCCATAGAGCTGCGGCAGAGAAAATAACCTGTAAAACAACAAGATTAAGTACACTCCAAGTCATCCAACGCACGCGAAACCCAACCGTGAGCGCACGCCATGAATACATCATCAAAAGGGAGATACCTGACATGAGAAATACGTACATTGCAGCCGACAGATGACTCGCTGCGACCTTACCAACGGCAACGGTCAATCCCGTGCAGGCTCCACTTGCTAGAGCCAAAAGATAGCCACGAGTTTTCATGATGGCTCCCTTTCAAACAACATAACAGTTACTAAAAGTTTTAACCGGCATACGAGAAAAAGACGTCTCCGCCGACTATTGCGCCTATTTTTCTTATCAGAGTATCATATTCCGAGTTTACAAGAAGCTGTTTCGGAGACCTGATGCGACCAAGTAAACAACACAGTTCCACACTCAATCTCGTTGTGAGAATTTTACTGATCGGGATTTTTTTATCCGGATGCTCGATGCGCCGAGTCGTTCTCGATCATCATGAGTTTTTTGCCACTCAAGCGGCGTCGAGATTCTTTGATTTGGATCACAACCAAAAAAACGAGTTCAGAGACATTTGGCGAAGATTTTCATCAAAAGTCGCCCACTCCAAAGTCGACGAGATTGCTATCCAGGTCGAAGCTTTAGGTCAGACGACGTCACCCCTGCTCCAAATAGAAAAGCTAAGTCAGCTGACCTCTGATTTAAGTGTGGAGGGCTGCGATGCAGCTGCCCCGCTCCTAGCTGGCCTGCAACCTGACCAGATACTACATCTGAAGGAAAAACTTCAGGATAGAAATCGTAAGTTTACTCCGGAAAAAAATGGTGGTCTTGAAAAGTACAGAAAATCCGTCAAAAAACGATCTTTCGAGAACGTTACACAATGGCTCGGACGGATTAACAACCGCCAACGCGACGCTATCGAACAAACTGAAAGGGAGAAAGATATCCATGGTCATTGGGAGCGCGATTATCTTGCATATTCCAATGAAGCCCAGTCAAAGGTGATTGAGTTACTTGCAAACGAAAGGCGCTCCCCAGAGACAGTACGCGAAACCTGTAAAAAGCTGGTAAAAGACCCTGATTCTATTCTTAGCCTGGAGTCCAAAAAACACAAATCTGCCTTGGCAGCATCACGTCAACGAACTTTGGAGTCTATCTTCTCACTGATGGAGCCAGATCAGCGCGAGCACTTAAAAAAGGAAACCGCAAAACTTGCGGCAGATCTGCGAAACTGGGCCCTACAAGTCCGCCAACAATAAGAACAAAATGGGGACACACGACCAAACCCAAATTGATTGATTTTGGAGTTCCGCTGATAAAGTAGACACTCAGGACGCCCTTGTTTTTGCTTCATACAATGCAGGTGACAAATATCCAAGCGTTGAATGAAGTCTCTCACGATTATAGACCATTTCA
>JBIIGV010000091.1:0-11530 GCA_044236265.1 Oligoflexales bacterium | reverse complement strand
TATTTGTCACCTGCATTGTATGAAGCAAAAACAAGGGCGTCCTGAGTGTCTACTTTATCAGCGGAACTCCAAAACTAATCAATTTAAATTCAGTCGTGTGGCCCCAATTTTTCGAATCTTCCAGCAGATATCTAGCCGCTGTAGGTCATGCTCTCGCCAAAGAGATTGAATACGATAGATATCAAGGTCAATACTGACAATTTTCACTGTATGTTGCCTGAGGATTGTAATTTGTCGCGCCTGTGTCAGTACATCCCATCACAACGTCGCCCATGATGTAGCTATGGCAAGTTCCGCCCAGAGGGCTATTCTGATACGACCAATCCATACCCGAGCTGTAGCGATGGTCAGGCCCACACCAAGTGCCGTTTCCACCAGAGTCAAGACCTGTGTCACTGGTTCCTATGATGTATTTTGATATGGATGCAATCCATCCGTTGGTGAATGGAGAACCATTCGCGTAGTATCCGCAATACTGACCGTACATGCTGTCGCACCAGTAACCATCCCCGTATTGGTTGAGCGATGATGAATATCCATTTACAACATAGACGTTTCCATATGTAGACCAACCATTAGATAGATACGCTCCTGCCTCAAAATAACCACAGACGTACTGGTAGTTGCCGTTGAGCCACGTCCACCCGGGGCACCAAGACCCGTTACCATTCGAATCTAACGGCACTACTTGGCCGTCAATAAGGTAAACGTTGGACGGATCACCAACCCAACCATTAGTTACATATGAACCATTAGAGTAGTAGCCACAGGGCAACCCACCGGGATTCATAGTCATAGAATCACACCAATAGCCGTTTCCTGAGCTACCCAATGTTGTCGAATACGAGGATAAGTAATACGTCTGCCTTACAATTGACCAACCGTCATTGAAAACTTGACCTTCGACGTAATTATTACAAACTTCGTAGCCAGTGGTCACACTCTCGCACCAGCGCCCATTGCCTGAGTAGTCCAAATTCGTCGCTAGACCTTCAATGAAGTAAGTGCCCATCCCCCAAGATTGTGGAGGTGCGTAAACATAGAGGTATCCATGGGCCCTGACACCGTTCGTATAATATCGATCTCCGTCAGCGTTATTGATACCTTGGAATGGATAGCCCGATGAATCATATAAAACTCCATTGACGATGCCACTGGCGAGCGAACCCGCGTAGTAGTATTGGCCGGAGCAGATTCCGGTTCCTGCAGCATCTAGAGAACCCGTGTCGACACCTTGATTAAAGCATTTTGGAGATGCCAGTCCAACGGCAGTTAGCGCACTTGCAGGAGGAGTGAAGCTAGTCGTATAGAGAGCTATTCCCTTAACAATCCTTATATCGTCCAAATAAGCATTTATGGAGCGCGAAGGGCCAGTCCAATTGACGTTCCCTCCAATGACTGCGGGCCATGATGAAGGCGCTAAAGATCCGGTAAAAGTTGCGGCCATGCTCAGGTATCCGTTGACAAACCCCATGATTGAATCACCGTAACGCACGACTGCAAAATGAGTCCAGTTCGACGTGTCATAATATCCAATTGAATTGGTTTGCGTCCAATTGGGGCTCGACCCATCCCACAAAGATATCCCAAGATTGAGATTGCTGTCGCAGTTCTGGTTACCAATTGCCAAACCGGTAAACACATCACCATTACCTGTTTGAAAGATGCGGGCGCAGGATTCTGGATTTCCCTTACCTTTTATCCAAAACTCCACCGTCCAATTACCGCTACCAAAATCAAAATGACCGCCTGAATCGATGGCTAGACCATCATAGGAACCTGACGGAATGTCTAAACTAGAGCTGCCGTACAGCGCTTCCTGAGTGCTGATACTCACGGAGCCACTTGGGTTAATTGTTTTCGGGTTAGGCGAATTGTCGGCCATTGATTCCATGTTCATTAATAGTGATGTACTAATTGCGATGAGACCATTCGCAAGATTCCCTTGATAGTAGTAAAGATTATTGCAATAGCCCGTTATTCCTAAATACGGATCATTCAGCGAATCTCCCGCAACGCCATTTGTGTAGCAGTAGCCATTTGCTAAGCCATGAAGCACAATCCCACTTTGATAGGTCAGTCCGTTATTGGGGTCGAGGCCTTCATATAAGCTTGGATACGCTGAATAATGAAAGGTTCCATAGTCTCCATATCCGTTTACATCCAATGTAGATGCCAAATTACTATTGATATAAAACGCCGAACTGAATGCACCTGTATACGAGATCGTCAGGGATGCTTCACCACTATCAACAGCATCCGCAATGCCACTCGAGGTGATCCTAACCCGATATTTTTTAACAACGGTCGTCGGCGCCAAATTCGAAAGCGCTAGTGTAGAGCTTATCGCACCAGAAATATTCGAGAAGGTACTCCCATTATCATGACTGATTTGCCATTGATAGGATGCGACACCTCCTAGGTTGACAGTCGCTATTACGCTGAAATTAGCGCTCAGACTCGTGATTGTTTGTGAAACCGGCTGCTCAGTAATCGTGATTACCGGTTTAATCTGAAGAGTTGCTGCGGATGAGGCCAAGGTCACGACAGCATTGAGGGCACCAATCTTGACTCGAAATCTTGCGTCGTGATCCGCAACCGTCAAGCTCGACAATGAAAGACTTGCCGACGTCTTTCCAGCGAGGTTGGCGAAGCTAAGTCCGCCATCTGTGCTTTTCTGCCATTGGTAAGTCAAAGTTCCAACTGACGCGGTGGCGATGACTGTAAAGGTCACGTTTCCATTTAATGATGTGCTATTTTCTGGGTGGTTGGTGATATCCAGCAAGGGCGTGACCGTCAGCGTGACGTTATCGCTGAAGACTGGAGTGCTTGCGCCAGAAGCAGCCTGGACCCTGACTTTATAGATTTGACCGCTGTTTGCCGGAGTTAAACCAGACAGACTTAAGGAGCTACTTGTGGCACCTGCGACATCTGTAAATGTTGAACCACTATCAGAGCTAACTTGCCATTGGTAGATAACACCCGCTGATAATGTCGCTGATGCGGTGACGGCGAATGATACCGAAGACGTATTGGTGGTTTGAGAGGTAGGCTGCTGGGTGATGCTAACGGTCGGAGTCATTGATAATGTCGCAGAACTTGAAGTGGACTGCACTGCTGATCCAGTCACACCGAGATTAACTCTATATCGCGTGTTATGTTCTGCAGATGTCAGCCCCGTCAATGCAAGACTTGCTGAGGTTTTTCCAGGGATATCCGAAAAGGAGCTACCGCCGTCCGTGCTTTTTTGCCATTGGTATGTCAACGTACCGACTGATGCAGTGGACACTATTGAGAATGTCGCATTACCATCCGACGAAGTCACATTTTGAGGCTGAGTGGTAATTTGGATTTGTGGCGTCACCGTCAAAGTCGCATGGCTACTATCAACAGGTGTGCCGCTGCCAGAAGATAACTGGACTTTAACTTTGTAGACCTGGCCACTATTTGCGGGCGTCAGACCTGTAAGAGTCAACGTACTGCTTGTCGCTCCTGCAATGTCTGAGAATGTCGTGCCACCATTGGTGCTGACCTGCCACTGGTAAGCAAGTGTTGCGGATGGTGTTGCAGAAGCGGTGACGGCGAATGATGCCGAAGACGTATTGGTCGACTGAGAAGTAGGCTGCTGGATGATATTAATCACTTCATCCAATGTCAGGGCAGCTGGGTCACTAAAGACCGACAAATTGTTTTTTGCTGATGATGCCTTCAGGCGATATAACCGCCCACTCTCCGCGCTCGTTAAATTCGACAAACTAATTGTACTTTCTGTTGCTCCCACAATGTCGCTAAACGTTGCACCCGCATCGATGCTCACCTGCCATTGGTAGGCAACGTCAGAGATATTCTTCGTCTCGACTGTGGCTTGGAAAACCGCGGCCCCACCCGAAGCTTTCTGCGCCAGAGGATGTGTCGCGATCTTAAGACTAATTTCATCGCTATTCGATATTGCCTTAATTTCGGCCGATGAACTCAGCACCTTAATTGAAGCTTTAGTAGACCAAAGCTGAGCCCGGTAGCGGAAGCCAATCACATCAACTGTTGCTCCGACAATGTCAAGAGCAGACGCATTAGCACCCTCCACATCTGTAAAGGAATTTCCATCGTCATGACTGACCTGCCACTGGTAATTCAATGAACTATTGTCTACCGACGTTGCGTCAACGGAGAATTTTATTGATTCGGAGAACGGCTGATCGATTGGCTGGGTTTTAATCACCAAGCCGAATCGCTTTGCTGCAAGAGTCGTTGCATCACCAGCCTGCGTAATTTCAATATTGCTCTCGCAACCTGCGCTCAATAACGCAAGAGTCAGTAAAATTTTCAGGGGATATCTTTTCAACAATCACCCCGTCGAACGGCTCCCAAACCAGGATTATCAGGGCCTTTTTCCTCTCCTGAATGGTCGGACGTCGACAGAAAACTCTTTAGAGATTATGCCAAAAAAACTAAAAACCCCTAATATTATGAGTTTTTTAGCCAAAATCTTTAATGCCCCGCTGAGGATTTACCAATAAAATCAGAAGGACAACATCCAAGTAACGCAGGAATCCCACCCCATAGACCTCCATTGAACGCAGAAAAAAGGCGAGGTTTCTCAACAGATATTTCGAAACCAGTGCAGCTCGAAAAGTTAGTCGAGGCGATCACGCAGCTAGCTTAGGCGATTATAATTGCAATGGTCAGCAATGAAGCGAATAGCATAACCACTGAAACTGAGATTACTTGTAAAGCGACCGCGACTGCTCCCTCATGAACTGCGATACGTAATAGGGACCACAGCCACCTTTGCCAGACGCTCCACTTGCCTTCCAACCACAGAAAGCCTGTACTCCTGGCCATGCTCCGGTCGTTGCACCGGCCTTACGATTCACGTAAAGAACTCCGGCTTCAGCATCATCGACGAACATTTTATGTTCGTTTTCATCTCCCGAAAAAATACCGGCAGTGAGTCCATAGTCGACGCTGTTTAGGATCGCCATGGCTTCATCAAACGCTCCATAGGCGGTGACACACACGAACGGAAGAAAGAGTTCCTCTTTCATCAAATTGTGATCTGATGGACATTTTACAATCACCGGTCCGACAAAGTGACCATACAAAGTTGATGCTGAATCTTCAGGTTGTTTAACAAATAAAACCTCAGCCGTCTCTCGCGCCAGAGTCAATGCATCATGATAGCGCGTCACACTGGACTTATTAATAACTGGGCCCAAGGAGGCGTCGCGACTCCTCGCTGGCAGAACCTTCCATGCCTTAGTCTCTTGAATTAGCAGGTCTATAAATTCATCTGCGACATCATTATGAACAATAATTCGTGAAAGAGCTGAGCATTTTTGACCAGATAATCCAAACGCTGACTTAGCGCAGGCAGCCGCTGCAGCCTTCAAATCTGCTGTTGCGGTAACGATACAACCGTTCTTACCACCTAATTCCATGAGACAGGGCTTGACGAATGGTCCAGAGCTCATTTTATGAAACAGCAGTCTTCCAACTGCAGCACTTCCAGTAAAAGCCACGCCTGCAATATCAGGATGACTTGTCAAGGTCGCACCCACAGTGTCCCCTTTCCCGTGACAAATCTGAAGAACACCCTCAGGTAAACCCGCATCGCGCAGAACTTCAAATAGAAGTTCCCCTGTCCAAGGAGTCTCCTCACTAGGCTTTAACACAACAGAATTTCCTGCAAGTAGCGCAGCCCCCGACATCCCTGCGGCTAATGCAAATGGAAAATTGAACGGAGCAATCACGGCAAAAACCCCATACGGACGCATATGACTAGCTGTTGTCTCGTTGGGAAGCAACGACATCAATGGCTTTACATAACCACAGTTTTCCTCAACTTGTGTTGCATAGTAATCAAATAGATCGGCCGACTCCTCAACATCGCCCAAGGACTCAAGGCGGTTTTTCCCTACCTCCAAACATACAGCGGCTGCAATCTCCATTTTCCGATCGCGAATGATCGTGGCAGCTTTTCGGAGACACGCAACTCGTGACTGCCATGGCAAGCTGCTCCATGATTTCTGAGCCCCTTTAGCAAGACTCACCACATCAGCGATTTTGTCCAAAGGCATCACCTCAAACCGATGCAGGGATTGCCGCGTATCTGAGGGATTGATCGACGTCAAATAGGAGTGAGCCTCCACTATCCGCTCGTAGCCAACTCGCGCAGGAAAGGCCCTCCCAAACTGATGCAAGTGATCTTTGATGGCCTTGTCAAACGCCTGGTGGAGAGACTCATCATTAGAGAATGTTGAATAGGTGATTTTAAAATTTGTCATTCGAAGCTCTTATCCTTTTGAAACATCAATTAGTCGACCGAGGACTGCCATGCCTTGACCACCACCCACGCACAACGATGCTATGCCAAGGCCGTTTGTAAAACCTGCATGCATCATTCTAGCCTGCAGAGTCATCATCAGTCGTATACCTGTAGCCCCCAATGGGTGACCCAAAGCCAAGGCTCCACCCCATGCATTCATCTGCTCGGGTCGTAAGTCCAACTCATCCATGCATGCCATGACCTGAATGGCGAATGCTTCATTCATTTCAACCGCCGAGATTTCGGATGTCTTCAAATCGTGACGCTTTAGAATCTTTTGTACAGCAGGGACAGGACCAAGACCCATGATTTCGGGTGGCACGTGAGCCGTCTGGATATCAAGGACTTCCAAAGCGACCTGGACGCCAATCTCTTTGGCAAAACTTATGGACGTTACAAAACCACAAGTAGCGCCATCACTCATCGGCGAACTTGTGGCCGCTGTGACCACACCGGCCGTGTTAAATGCGGGAGGAAGATTTGCCATTTTTTCAAGATTAACTGGAAACCGAACGGCCTCGTCCAACCTCAAATTTTGAACTGCCATCACATCGTTATTATAAAACCCCGATGTCCATGCTTTGTACGCAAGCTCATGGCTCCGCGCAGAGAACTCTTCCTGTATCCCGCGACTAAGGTGAGGATACTTCCTCGCAACATTCTCGGCCGTTTCACCCATAGTCACGTAGGCATCGGGAGACGCCGCGCGAATCGCCAGTGACTCCGAAAAATTAGCACCTCGCCGTGGTATGCGACTCATGGATTCAATGCCGGCCACTAGGTAACACGCACCTCGACCTGCTGCAATTTGGGCTGACGCAATGGATAAAGCCTCCAGCGACGATCCACAAAGACGATTCACCGTCACGCCGGAGGCTGATAGCCCTGCCCCAAGACTTGCTTGCCGAGCAACATTGTACCCCTGCTCTCCCTCAGGATAGGCGCAGCCAACGATCACGTCGTCAATCTCAGAGTCATAAATTGATGTGAATCGTGCCCTATGCTCACGCATAAGCGTAACTAAAAGATCATCAGGCCTGATTTCTTTGAAACCGCCGCGGTGAGCGGTTGTAAACGGGGTCCGAAGTCCGGCAAAAAACACTGGTCGACCATCATTCGTATTTTTAAAGCTAGTCACGCCAGAACCTCTTTGGCCTTGATTAAACTCATGGGAATCTTCAGATCTTCAAATGAAACACCGGGGGCTAACTTTCGGACATGAAATCGACCATTCTTAGGAGCAAAAATACCCAGCTCAGTTAAAACGAGATCCACCACATGTTTCCCGGTAAGAGGCAGCGTGCAGATCTCCTTTAACTTCGGCTCTCCCACTTTGTTGAAATGGGTCATCACAACGATCACTTGGCGGGCCCCATGCACCAAATCCATAGCGCCACCCATTCCAGTGATTTTCTGACCGGGCACGATCCAATTCGCCAGGCTACCCTCGCTATCAACTTCCATGCCGCCAAGCACGCAAAAATCAATATGCCCGCCGCGGATCATGCCAAAACTTAAACCGCTATCAAAAAAACTGGCACCGGGGCGAATAGTGATAGTTTCCTTACCGGCGTTAATAAGCGTGGGCGAAACCGTGTCTTTGGTCGGACGACCAGCCACACCTAACACTCCATTTTCGGACTGAATAAAAACATCTAGATCCTGAGGAAGCATCTCTGCAATTGCAGTTGGAAGGCCGATTCCAAGATTAACACTGCAACCATCTGTGAACAGTGCAATCACTTCCTGGAGCATCTCCTCTTTTGTCCATCCCCTGCCGTAATCCGCACCGCGACTCATGACCTAGCCTCCCCAGAAGATCTCGCATCTAATTTTAATATCTCGATATCGTTGCGATAGCCTGAGCCTTGAAAAATCCGCTGCACAAACACTCCGGGTAGATGAACATCCTCCGGAGCAATCTCTCCCATAGGCACTAACTCTTCGACCTCAACAATGGTCACCTTGGCAGCCATGGCCATTAGTGGTGAAAAGTTACGGGCTGACTCCTTAAACCAAAGATTTCCGTATGTATCCCCCCGTTGCGCTTTGATGATGGCAAAGTCGGCATGGAGAGGGAGTTCCAAAACGCATGGTTTGTCAAAGACTCTGGTTTCCTTGCCCTCAGCGATGGGGGTCCCATAGCCAGTTGGCGTGTAAAACCCACGAATTCCGAGCCCAGCTGCACGAATCCGCTCACAAAGCGTACCTTGCGGCACCAGCTCCACTTCGATTTCACTAGCCATCATCTGCTGTTCAAGATCTGGGTTTCCGCCTACGTAACTACAGTAGGCTTTGCTTATTTGACGAGCTCTCAGCAACGCAACCAGGCCGCGACCAGAGTTTCCAATATTGTTAGAGATAACCGTCAAGTCTTTAACGGGCATCTCAGCAATCGCTGCGATCGAGTTTTCTGCAATACCACAGAGACCAAATCCACCGCTCATAAGTGTGACACCTGACCTAAAATCAAAGAGTGCATCTTTGGCATTAGCGAATAACTTACGGCTTTTTTTTGTTGGCTGATCCATTGGAAAATTCCTCATCGTCTCTGGATTGCTTCACCGACTAAGGCAAACATCTCTTCGCATTCGTCGGGGCTCATCACCATGGGCGGCGCCACTACGATTGTATTTTCTTTAACCGCCAGATGAACACCTGCTTTAATAAAATGCTGCCAAGATAATGTGAGTCCATCTGTGAGCTCTATGGCAGCAATCAATCCGATAGATCTCACGTCCTTCACCGCTTGATTTTTTTTCAAATTACTAGAACCCTCTGCAAACGCTTGTTCAAGCAGTCGCTTATTATCTTGAAACTTAGGATCACACCAAATCTCAAGCACAGCCTCCGTTGCTGCAAGTCCCAGCGGATGGGCATAAGCCGTTAAGCCAGCACTCAGAACATGGTGATCATAAAATTGGGACACTGATTCCTTGACCCACAGAGCTCCAAACGGGACATAACCTCCGGTGATCGCTTTTGCCATACAAACAAAATCAGGATCGATATTATAATGGTGAAGTGCAAATGCTGGACCGGTCCGCCCAAATCCGCAACTGACCTCATCAATGATCAAAAAAATTCCAAACTCTTTGCAAATGGATGATATGCCCTCCCACCAGGTTTTAGGGGGAATTATGACTCCATTCATTCCTGATATTGTCTCAAGGCAAAATGCCGCAATATTTTCAGGGCCCACCGACTGGATCAGTGTGCGAGTCTTGGCTAAATCAGGATCTTCCGACGGCTCAGGAATACGCATTGTGCATTCAGACACTCCAAAGTGTCCCTGCCCTCGCCAATCTCCCGTCACTGACATGGCGCCAAGTGTCGCACCATGATAGCTCTTTCGGCGCGCACAAATAATCGTTTTGCCAGAAATTTGACGAGCCATCTTCAATGCGTTTTCAATAGACTCAGCACCAGACAGGGTATAAAAGATGCGCGCATCACCACAGTTGACCAAATTGATCAGGCCACAACTGACTCGCGCCTTCAGATCAAATGAAAACTTTGGGCTTGCGACCGGGAACTCGTCAAGCTGACGCTTGATTGCATTCTTGATGGGAGCACAGCTGTGACCAAAGCCAGCTTGAAAGTTGCTGGACATACCATCGAAAACCGAGCTTTCATTTAGTATTTGTAGGCGGCAAGAATTTGTTGAGGCTAATGCGTAAGCTGCATCCGAAGTCTGCTTCGTCCACGTCCAAAAAAACGGCTCTTTAGTCATCCCAATCCCGCCAAATCTAAATCCAGCCCATTTCGTGGCCGAGAGGATATTCAATTGCCCCGTTGGCCCGCAATTTAAATCCGCCAAATTGACCGGTAAAAAGGCTTAGAATTCAGGCCCCTAGCATGGAATTCTGCACACTTTTTCTGCTGAGCAATGGCGAGTTGAAATTTGAGTTAAAGAGATAACCGATAACATCCGAATACCACTCTACTAATGGAGAGGGAGATCGTTTTGACTTTATCAGTCTTTCCGAGAATTAAATTAACTCAAATGTCATCACGCCTGACCAGCATTTGGGCACTAGTACTTTTGATGACATCAATTCAATTTGGTTGTCGCAAAAATGCCACCGGACCTTCTGCCTCAGCTGGTGCTTCCAGCAAGAGCGTCGAGGTCACCGGTACAGTCAAAGAAGACGATCCAACTGACTTTACTCAAGCAGATGAGTCCGTGCAGATTGGCGGCGTAAACCTTGCAACGACATTGACTTATACTATTAACGCATATGCTTTGGAAAAAAATGGAACGCAAACACTTGTAGGCTCCGCCACCGCGTCAACAAATCAATTTAGCCTCAAAGTAAATGCGCCCAAAGGGTCTTATTTAGTTTTAAAACTCTCGCGCTCTGACGGCAAACTATTCGCAACGGTGCTACCCGCGATTTTCAAGGACCTGACAGCCAAGACGATTATCGACGGAACATCCTCCATAGCCGCAAAAATGATGGAGATTGCATCGGCGAAAGCCGTCGCTGGTGATGCAGACTCAACGAAGGCTTTTGCCGTCTCAGCATTCCGCATCGCCGATCTTATGCAAGTGGCAAGTAGCGTTTACCTCACCGTACAAAAACAAAAAGAGGAAAACATAAAAGCTAATTCCATCAATCTAACCAGCCTAACCCGTCAAATGACTCAAGAGTCGAACAAAGCTTTGAGCACACTGGTTGCTCAAGGCAAATCGCCATCGGTCGTTGTGGAACAGGTGGCACAAGCTGAGTCTTCATCAATGTTCAGTACTTATGCCGAGTCTATTCCCATTTCGGTTTTAGCTTACCGCGTGAATCACGGCATTGAGACCTCAACTCCCTATGAAATTGGTAACAATGTCCTGAAAAAGGCGGCTGAAACAGACACCTCCTTTGCACCTACGTACGCCGCCTACCAAATTCAGTCGACTTTATATCGCCAGGCGGAAAGTCCGAGCATCGCGGCCCAACAACAATCAACGATTGAGTCTCGATATGACACCGTTTACGCTGATTGCGTATCTAGCGCAGCACTTGCGGGTACCGCTTGTTACAGTTCCAATTACACTCCACCGACGGCACCATCCGATCCACCACCTAGCTCCCCACCCCCTCCATCTGACGACTCTCCTACGGGAGAACCTTCAGGCAGCGGAACTGGCGGCGGAAGTGGCAACACAGCACCAACCTATACTGCCTCTAGCATTACATTCTTTGACGGTGA
>JBIIGV010000094.1:0-11362 GCA_044236265.1 Oligoflexales bacterium | reverse complement strand
GTTATCGCGGTTACCCCTGTGATCACGACCCCCACCACCGCCTTGACCATGGCGCTGCTGGTGTCCTCCGCCGCCTTGGCCCTGTGGGCGATTGCCGCGGAAGTTTGGCATGTTTTTACCGACTGGTGGACGAGAACCTTCTTCAACTTCTTCTGGCTCAACATCTGCAAAAGCCCAACGCAAAAACCGGTCATAATAGGCGTAGTAGCCAGGAAATTCTTCCTTCAAGACAACCTTGATTGTATCCCAGACGGCTTTGCTTTCGTCTGTGTCAGCATTATGGGCTGGCAAAGCGGTACCGGTTTTCAAAAGAACAAGATCAGAAACGTCCAGCGTAAACTTCATAAATGGCTCAACAATGTTATTGAGCATGATGTGATCAAGTGGCGTCTCTTCCATCATCTCTGGATACTGCGCAGCATACCAAAGACTCATGCGACTCATGAGGCCTTTAAGGTCCATGGTCTTTAGCTCACCAGGAAGACTCTCCAATGTTGCTCCCACCATGATGGGCCAGCGACCAAGATTAGCTTGCGCTTCATCAACACCAGCAGCACGCTTAGTGCGCTCATGCTCAAGGCATGTGTAAAGGAAGTAGTCGATCGGCACATTGCGCCCACGCTGCAGCTCTACGCGCTGTTTCATTGTTTGCTGTGGTTGCTGTGGGGCAGATTGTTCGTTGTTGTCTGACATCAATTCATTCCTCAAGTTCACGTTTGGCCATCAATCATCAAGTGACAATGCACTTATGATTTCATGCGACGGGCAAGATTTAATACGCGGCAACTTGCCACGGTGAGTTCCTCTGCTGCAGTCCATTCTTTGGAGTCTTTGCGTGCATGCGTGTAAGCAGAAAGCTCAAGATCACCTTCAAACGCATCGATCACTTCATCGATGGCACGCTTGTAGTCGTCAGTGCCGATGGCAGAGCGCTTCAGCGCAGATGCCGCTTTCTTTAAATGGCTCACTGCATCGTCTTCTCCCTGCTCTGCAAGTAGGGGATTTAGCTCGTCGATAGCTGTGACAAGGTCAGCGGCACTTTCCTTGCGGTCTCTTTTGATGATTTTCGTCATTAGGTCTCCCTGGATATATGGGGCAGATGAAGAATAGGTCAGAAGGGGCGAAGAATCAATGGTTTCAGGGATCTAAGGGAGTGACAGGCCCGCAGCCTAAGTATTTTGAAACCTAACCCAAATACACATTGACGGCCCCCCCCGGTTTTTGTAAATACTTTGGCCTCGAAGTTTTCGTAGCCGAAGGCTAAGGGCTCGTAGCTCAGTTGGTAGAGCAGTACACTTTTAATGTACGGGTCGATGGTTCGAATCCATCCGGGCTCACTTCTTCTCCCAGAGGAAGTGAATTCTCCCTAGGAAACCTCGTTGTTTTTCGTCCTGTCCCCATCGTCTAGAGGCCCAGGACACCACCCTTTCACGGTGGATACAGGGGTTCGAATCCCCTTGGGGACGCCATCTCTCTCGCTAAATCCCAGCAACAAAAGACTAGGACTCCCTCAAAGTTTGGGATCTAAGAGCCATCCTTAATTGGCCTTGAATGACCTAATACACCACCCCGATAAGTCCGAATACGTATGCAAAGTCAGCAGGATACGTCTAGATAAAGAAAAATCTTTCAACTTCGGCATATTTGCGCCGATTCCCTCTGAGCTTTTTAAGAGGGCAGCTATGCGTCTTATATTAATCATTTTTGCGTCTTTTTTTGCCTTGGCATCTTGCTCCGGCAAAAAGACCGAAGAACGCAAGGCCGAGGAGCCTGCTGACGTGGCTGGCGGTTTTGGGCTTACGATGCAGTGTACTGTTTTGAACAAAGATGTCGAAGACGCCGAGTCGTCATCCATTGGCTGCCTAGTCTTTAACGATGATGGTAGTCGCTATACGGGATCAATCGATGGAACAACCGCTGAGATTGTCAAAACGTCAGGCGGCGTCATGACAAACGGGCAAATCGTGAGTGGTGCTGCGGCTGGAAGTTATTCTATTGGAGTCGCGGTCGCAGGTCTGAAACCAGGTGACGCTGCCACCATTCGTGTATCTGCAAAATTTGATAATACGGCGCGCATATTGGTTTCATCTCTTAAAGGTCGCCTTGCGACCACCTGTGATGAAGATGTCACGTATTACGTTAAAAAATCTGCTGAAAACGATCAGAATATTTTCTGCACTGAAGATGCACCGTGCTCGACCATTAACAAGGCGCTGGTCTTAATGCCAGACATTATCAACTGCAAAATTACAATCAACATCGGCAGCGGTATATACGAGGAGTCAGTTATCATAGACGATAAGCAGATGCAACGGAGTGCAAATCTCTATTTTGTGGGCGAGAGCAAGTCAACTACGATTATCAGACAACCAACGAGTAGCTCGCAGCCCGCTCATATACAGTTCATTGGACTATATGGTTCAGTGGATATCTCCGAAAGCTCGGTAACCGTGAAGGAGATTTGGATCGATGGCATTAACGCCACAAGCAATCGAGGATTCGACGTGCGTTCCTCAAGTCTTGGCCTTGAGAAGGTAAAAATATCCAACTATTACGAGGCAAACTATTTAACCTCTGGAAGCTCAATTCACCTAAATAATGTGAATATAGAAAGTGTGAGGCGCGGCTTATACGCAAGTCTAGGCACCGCGGCCATTCGACTTGAGGGAACTATTAGTATCCTAGGCAAATCAGGCGACAGGGCGCTTAACCCCGCCGGATTGACCATTATGGGAGCAGACCAGTTATCTATAGGCTCCCCTTGCAGCCTCACGATTGAAAGTTTTGATGTGGGCCTAAATATTCGAGAATCGGTTTTAGTCATTACATTGGGAAATAATTTGGACATTAATAATGTGGGAACCGGCTTAAACTTAAAGGATGCCACCGTCAGAATTTCAAGCGCATTGAACCCAACCATTGATTATTCGAATGTGCCGTTTAATCTATCGATAACAAATTTTTCTGAGTGGGGAATTTTTCTAGCTCGATCAGTATTTAATGATCAGGCAGCATTCAATCTTTCTAAAAAATTCAAATTGACACTCGAGGGGGCTACCTCTTCAAACGAACTAATCCGCGCAACTGAAGGAAGCTCCGTGAAACTTTTCAAATCTGAAATGTCTTTTTGCTTGCAAACCCCTTCAACAAAAACTCCTTGGTTCAATGAGACTAACAACATCTCCTTCTATGCATTTAATATTGATCGTGAATCTGACGCTTTTTTTACCTGGGCGCAAAGCCCTTTCAGGACATCCTCAACTTGTACACACAACCAGATTGCTAAGCTATATGTTCAAACTTATCTCTACAGATTCGCGGTGCCATCTTCAGGCGCCGGCGAATGCCCCATCGGATACCAAAAGACGAGTGATAACGTTTGTTACGGCGGAATGGGTTATGCGCGGCATTCTTTGCCAACCCCACCCGCTAATACGCGATACTTTGGCGTTCTAGAATCTGACAGCAGGATTGATAATTTGCCAACTCCCTAAAAAACAATGCTATGATCCCTGCACGTCATTCCACTCTCGTAGAGGTTATTGTCATGATCATTTCTGCAAATTCCAAAATTACTTTTTTGTTGATACTTAGCTTTCTCGGTAGCCTGGCCCTGGCAGCTGAGACTAATCTAGTCATCGCACCACCTAATGACCATCACGACGGCTGTAACCTCTCTGTGGCTGGATTTACGTCTAAAGAGCCCTTTTTAAAGTTTTTTGATGAGCTGAAAGCAGCAAGCCAAAAAGGTGATAAAGCAAAGCTTATGAATCTTGTGCACTATCCCCTAGCCATCAACGCAGGAAAGCCGCAAAAAATTAAGTCAAAGTCCCAACTCAAAGCAAAATTTGAAGCCGTCTTTACCGAAAAAGTTAAAACTGTCATCGCCAGCCAAAAGCTTGAGGCTCTTTCCTGCCGCGATCAAGGCGTCATGTATGGTGATGGTGAAATTTGGGTTGGTCTTGAAAAGGGAAAAGTCGGCATCACGTCGATCAATCCGTAAATAAAAGTCCCCGGTCAGATCTAACTCTCACCGGGGACTTTGTTTTTCTATGAGAGTGCTTAGCCAATCCAATCTTTATTTGCTTTATCTGAAATCTAATGAGAACTATCTGACAACTGCGTAGTAGCACATGTCCCAGTATCGATCTCGATGAAATAGTGCGCTTTTTAGTGTGCCCTCATAGGTCATCCCGATTTTTTGCATAACCCGGGCCGAAGACTTATTCTCTAGTTTACAACGGGCTTGAATGCGTTTAATCCCGAAAGTCTTGAAGCAATATTCAAGCGTGGCCATGCATGCTTCGGGAGTGATGCCCTTGCCCCAATGCTGTTCTTCAAGAGCGTAGGCAAGTTCCATGGATCCGGATTCTTTTGCTACCCAAAAACATCCGACTGTACCGATCACGCGCCCTGGATCATCCTTTAAAAAAATGCCAAAAGGCTCAGGAACACCTTGGCTGTAGTATCCGAAAGCATAGTCTTTGATATAGCTAAGACTATCTTTGACCGACTGGTGTGGCTCCCAAAGTGTATATTTGCTCACATTTGGATTTTGAGCGTAAGCGTAGATGCCTTCCGCATCCGAAAGACTAAGTGGTCTTAATATCAGGCGACTTGTCTCTAGAGTCGGTAAACTTTGGGGCTTTGAAGCTTCGCCGATAAACTTTGCGATGAAAAACTCATCCCCCCACTGACCATCAATTAAGACCGCTTTTTTGCGCCTTCCCTCAATTTCATAGCCCATGTTTTTATAGAGCCTTACGCCCCGGTCGTTAGCCACACGTACGTCGGCTTCAATTTTTTGGATACCGATACTTACGGCGTGGGGCTCAATAACTTGAAGAAGTCTCTTACCGATACCCAATCCCCAATAGTCTTTAAGAATCATCATTCCAAATCGGCCAAGGTGTTGTTGCCAAGGATGCTCGGAGCTTGGCATACGAAAATTTATAAAACCGACAAGCTTGGCACCATCAAAGACCCCCAGATCTAACGTCACCTTGTCTGCTCGAAATTTTTCGATCCGGGCTTTGGTTTCATCAACTGAAAGTAGCTTTTTGCCTACATATTGCATGGTGTGATTTGATTCATGAGGAACGCGTGCTAGAAACTCTAAAAAGGAATCAGCGTCACCAGCCTCAAGAGATCGGACGAGGATCTTTTGGCTAGACAAAAGAGTTATTTGAAATGACTGGATGACAGCCAATCAGCTCTCCGAACTAAAAATTTACAAACTATGAATGGTTACGTCCTTTATTTAAGACTGAACCTCATCCGTAAGTAAAGTCATACTTAGTAACAAATCGAATTTGCCGAGGCTATGACCAGACTGGCAATATTGTCTTGCCATGCAGTCTCCGCTCGGAAACCAATCAAACAGCGCCAATCCAATCTTTGACGTTATCGGTGTGGGCAAGCTTAAAGTCACCTTTTGGTAAAATCTTGCGCGCTAGGCCCCACAGGACTTTGCCAGGTCCTACCTCCACGTACTGAGTCATGCCAGCCATGTTTGCCTTTTCGATCGTCTGTGTCCATTTAACAGGACTATCGATCTGCTGAATCAAAAAGTCTGCGCCGTAGGCCGATGTGATCTCCGCCGAAAAGTTTGGAATGATGCGGGTATCGTTATTTGCAAACTCAGTTGCCTTCAGTAATGGCGTCATATCCTCGCGCGCTGGCTTCATCATAGATGAATGAAAGGGCGCAGATACGGCTAGGGAGACAAACTTAACAGACTCTGCCGTTAAAGCCTCTTCTAGACGTTTAACCGCAGGCGCTGCACCTGCCACCACAAGCTGCTGTGGACTGTTATAGTTAACGACTTCTACCGTTTCGCCAGGTTTACTGGCTTTTTTGCAAAAATCTTCAAGGCGCGCCGCCTCAAGTGACAACACAGCCGTCATCGCTCCTTGCCCCTCAGGCACAGCCTTTTGCATCGCCATACCACGGGCGCGCACAAGGCTAATGGCTTTTGCAAATTTGAGGCGGTCTGCAGCAACCAGTGCTGAATACTCACCCAGACTATGGCCAGCAAACATGTCAGCCTTAAAGCCTTTTTCCTGAACCATCACCTTCCATGTCGCAATGCTTGTCGTCACAATGCAAGGCTGCGTATTTGCGGTAAGCTTAAGATCACCTTCTGGACCATCAAGGCAAAGCTTTTTGATGGGAGCTTTGGCAGCTTCTTCTGCCTCTTCATAAATGACTTTTGTGTAAGGAAACTCTTCCAAAAGCATCTTAGCCATACCCACATACTGACTTCCCTGTCCAGGAAACATGGCGAGAGTTTTCATTGCATCTGACATAAAAATCCCTTTCCTAAAATATAAATGCAAATCCGAGTTCAAAGCGTTCGTTGGTGCGAAGCTCACGTTTCGAGTGATCACCAGAAAATAATCTTGGTGGACGGTCGGTGTAAGTCGTAGACTTCAATGCCCCCACTAGAGCCACATAGCGAGCAAGTCTTAGAGACGCGCCCACAGACCAGTTTACTGTTGGGCTATCGTCTTCATGAAAGACCACTTTACCTTTGCCATTTGCTTCGTCTTTGGAGCGTTTCCAAGATTCAAATCCAGGACCTGCCGTCAAAAACGGAGCAATCGGCGTAGGATTTGGTAGCCTCAGTATCAAAGACAAATCACCACCGGTGCGGACTTCTGCCTCTTTGTCGTCTTCACGCGTAAAGTACTGACCACCAAGACCCCAGGCCATGTAGCGATTAATCGGAATTCCAACGCCTAGGCTTCCCTGAAAATATCTAAATCCAAAGCCAATACCTAAAGACACGGCCACAGATTCCTCGTCATTATAGCCACCACGCTGCCGGCGTGATGCCTGCTCGTAGTAGTCGCGGTACTTTGGTCTTTGCTGAGACGTACCTTGCTGGCCTTTAGGAAGCTCTTTTTGCGGCGCAGGAGCTGGAGGCTCAGACGCTGCAGGTTCTTCGACTGGTTCCGCCTGTTTGACTTCAGGATATCCGGCGGCAGGACGGGCTGCTTCATCGGGATTAATCGTCCCAAAAGAGCTTTCTTCCTCGTAGGCCATCAAAGCCTGAGAGGAAGCTATCAACATACCGGTGATGATCAGTCCTAGTCGTCTTAACATCGTTATCGTCTCAAGGGCTCTGCCGTTCCAGTGATTGTTTGCGAGATCTTGCCAAAGATCGACTGACCCGACTTATCAAACATTTCAATTTCAATCGTATCACCTGGTTTCATAAACGGAGTTTCTGCCTTACCGTTGTCGATGATCTCGATCATGCGTTTTTCAGCCAAACAACTGCTACCACGAGCTCGGTCTTCATTGGACACAGTCCCAGAACCAAGAATTGTTCCAGCCGTATAAGCTCTGGTCTTTGTGATGTGTTCAATCAACTCACAAAATCCAAAAAACATCTCTGGCCCCGCATTTGGATCACCAAACTTTTTGCTATTATAGTGCGTAATAAGGGGAAGATGAACCCGGCCGCTTTTCCAGGCATCTCCAAGCTCATCAGGGGTAACTGCAAACGGCGCAAAGGCTGAAGCAGGCTTACTTTGGAAAAATCCAAAACCTTTTTCAAGTTCAGCAGGAATTAAATTTCTTAAACTCACGTCATTAACAATCATGACAAGCTTAATATACTTCGCTGCATCTTCCTTCTTGGTGCCCTGGGGAGTATCACCCAACACCACAGCCACTTCTGATTCAAAGTCACAACCCCATTCTGAGTTGGCCAAGTAAATAGGATCTGTGGGCCCAAGCAATACTCCGGAGCCACCTTGATAAATCAGAGGATCTGTCTTTAAGGTTTTTGGTGGCTCTGCGTTGCGCGCTTTGCGCACCAAGACGACGTGATTGATATAAGCTGATCCGTCAATCCACTCGTAAGCTCTTGGCAGCGGTGCTGCGAGCTTTTGCTTTTCGATCATGTCACCAAGGGGCTGGCCTTCAAGCTTGCCGGAATTAAGATCTTGGTACAGATGCGTTAGTTTTGGACTCGCCGTGTCCCAGTTGTCTAAAGCTTCCTGCATAGTCTTGGCGACACCAGTGGCTTCGACAAATTTTTTGTTATCTTTGGATACAACGATGAGTTTTCCATCGCGAGTGGAGTCTCTGAGGGTTGCCAGTTTCATGGGGTGATGATTCCTCTTATTAACTTACGGTTTCCTGGACGAAGGACTGCGAGAGCCCTTGGCTGGCCCGGTGAGTGGTCCCCTTTTTTTGGAGGAACTGACGCGGGCAGATTGAGATTTATTGTGATCAGGTTTTTTCTTGGCTGGGGCGGCCGTCACTTTATTCGCTGGCTTTGCCCCAGGCTTTTGACCAGTGGATTTTATGGACTTGTCAGTTGACGACTTAAGCTTTTGGGATAGCGGCTTTCTTAGAGACCTGGCCTTCGATGCTGACACACGTTTTGGCGCATCCATGACCCTGGCTGTCTCTGTGGACTTGCGCAGCGTTAACACTTCATCGGCCGTCAGCTGACGATACTCACCAGCCGGCAAATCACTGGGCAAACGAATCTCACCAAAGCCAATTCTGATAAGGCGTACGACACGCTTATTAAAGTGCTCAAAGAGTCTTCGCACGAGTCGGTTTCGCCCCTCGTGGACTGTCACAAGATACCAGGAACCTGTCGATACACCCATGTTTGTGCCGTGAACAAAAGTAATTTTAACGTCTTTGACAGGTCCATCTTCTAGGAGGATCCCTTTTTTGATCTCTTGTTCTTCCTCTTTGGTCAGGCGCTCACTTAAAAGCACCTGATACTGGCGCGGAACATGATACTCGGGGCGACACAGGCGGTAACTCAGCTCACCGTCATTCGTCAGTAGCAGTAGACCTTCTGTGCGAAAATCAAGGCGACCGACAGGAGAGACCAAAAACTTGGCCTTTGCCACCATCGGTAAATCGTAAATGGTTGGCTTATTCGTGATTTCATCACTGCGCGCTGTCAAAATTTTATCGGGCTTATGTAAAAGCCAATAAACTTTAGGCGGAACCTTCGTTTTCACGACTTTTCCGTCGAGAGCAACGCGATCAGATTCAGGATTTACTTTGGTTCCCAGCTCACGAACGACCTTACCGTTAACGGCAAGTCGACCTTCACTGATCCACTTCTCCGCCTCGCGGCGACTCGCTATCCCCAATTGGGAGAGCCATTTCTGAAGTCTCATCTCGCTCATCTAGTTGAGCCTCGCTAGCAAGCGCGGTTTCAGTCTCCGGCGCCTCGGTTGCAGTCATCTCGACTTGAACATCGTCGTCCCATTCTTCGTCGTCAATCGCATCGAGGCACTGGATCACCTCGCCACTGGTTGCGCCTTCGATGGTACGTTCATCAGTATGCACGTCTGGAGCTGCCCAAGCAACCTGTCCTTCACTGAGAACATCGATCAGGTCAGCCTTGGATTCTTCTGTGTCTAAGTCTTGAGCCTGCTCTAGCTCGCCCTCTATGGCTGTATCGGTGGCTGAAGCCTCAAGGCCCTCTTTTGCCTCTTCGAGGCGATCAAGGGTCGGAGCATAGGTCGGAGCCTCCGCTGCCAGAGGGTTAAACTCCTCAGGGCTCATAACCTCGTTTGTATATTCCTCATCACCAATAAAGACTTCGGTATCAACGCCTTCTTGCTCAGCCTCAAAGGCTGCAATCTTGTCACTGGCTGCTTGGAGCACATCAGGCGGTGTCTGGAAGCTTTCCAGCGGCGGCAAGTCATTGATCGACCCCAACTGGAAGATTTTAAGAAATTCATCGGTCACGCCAAACATCATGGGTCTTCCAGGAATTTCTTTACGTCCTGTACACGTCAAAAGATTGCGCTCAACGAGTGTCTTGAAAATAGAGCCGGCGTCAACGCCCCGGATAAACTCCACCTCAGCGCGGGTGACGCCCTTGGATTTTTTTTGCCTGTAAGCGATAACGGCCAAGGTCTCAAGAGCAGCTCTCGACAAGGGGCGTGGGCGGCTTGAAAACTGCTTTTCCATAAGAGGCTTCGCCGCAGGTGTCGTCTGGAACTGATAACCCATGCGCTTAATGTACTTTAGATGAAAGCCGCCAGCGCGGTCTCGGTAATGCTCAACAAGCTCGTCACAGGTGTCTTGAATTTCTTTTAGCGTGTAGCCTTGCTCTACCAAAAGCTCGTGGATCTCCACAGCGCGCATTGGCTTTGGCGATGCAAAAACAATGGACTCAATCTTTCCAGCAAGTGTTAGCTCTTCACGAAGCTCGTAGGTTTCAGTGGTCTCACCATCAGTTTGCTCTTCTGTTTTCTCCGAGGATGTTTCGACGAGAGGCTCCTCGTCTGTTACATCACTAAATTCAGCTGTCTCGTCTAGATCATCATCCTCAGAATCTTCAGACTCATCATCTGTTTCAAGATCTGTTTCTTCTGAAGCCTCAAGTTGCGCTTCGGTTTCTTCCTCCGGAAACACGGGCTCGCCTACGGCGTCCGTTGTCTCGACAGAAAACTCAATACCAGCCTCTTCGGTAGATGCGGTCTCTGTGGTCGACTCGTCAGCTGATACCGCTGCAGATTCAACTGTCTGATCGACTGTTTCATTTACTGTCGATTCAACTGTTGATTCAACTGTCGACTCAACTGTGGTTTCGTCATCATGGCCTTTAGTGGTCATTGATCTACCTCCGCTGTTTCGGAATTGGTCTGTGCTTCATCAGACGATAGTTCAAGAGTTGGTGCCTCTTCTGCCGGCGGCGGCATCAGAGGGCCCTCTGGAAGTTCTGCAATTACAACGTCACCCGTCGTGATCTCCGCTACTGACTCGCCAGTGGCCTCAATCACTACAGCATCTGTTGTGGCATCGTGCATGATGGTTGGGCTTGCCACAGGCAAAACGCTTTCATCCAAGTCACCGCGGTAAAACCACAGTGGTCCCATCATGTCTTGCTGATAAATTTTAAGTTTTTGTTGCTTAGAAAGTTCCAAGACCGCCATCAAGTGAACGACCATATCGTAACGGCTTCTAAATTTATTGTAGAGACCTTGGAACATGCCAAATCGAACGGTTTCAATATAGGAACCAAATCGCTCGATGGTTTGTTCAAGGGTAATGCCGTGAGTTTTGGCTTCAATCTTGGCTGCCTTGCGATCAGCAAGATCACGCATAATCTGATCGTACAATATAATAAGACGCGCAGGATCTCCCGTGAGTGGCGTCTCGACGTCTTTGAATACTTCCGCTAGGCGCTCATGCTCATGACCAGTTTGAATCTCAACACCCATCTGCGGACATTGAGAGAACCATTCCGCCGCGCGACGAATCATTTCGTATTGCAGCAAGCGGTCTTGGAGAGTTTTTAGAGGATCTTCTTCTTCGCCGTCTTCGTTTAGAGTCTTACGCTCTTCTGTTGGCAGAAGGCTGCGGC
>JBIIGV010000216.1:0-3054 GCA_044236265.1 Oligoflexales bacterium | reverse complement strand
CTTGGAGCCCGCATCCGCTTGAAGCTCAATAATCTCCTCTCGCTGTCGAACGCGTGACGCATCACCAAGTTTAGTTTGTGCGTTCCCAAGTGATACGGATCCAAGCTTTAATTCCGCCAAGAGATCAAGTTCTGGGCCTGGCTCCTTGGTCGCAATGACCTTGGTCACAGCCTTTAAACTGACAATTTTTTTCCCCGCCGGTGGATTAATATTCAGCCTTATCGCGCACTCACGACCAAACCGTTTAGGGCTCTTGACCGCGACATCCGGTGTCAATGCAAAGTCCTTGAACACGAACTTTGCTTGGTAGGTATCAGCGCTGCTTACGTAAGGAGCAATAATCTCCATCTTGACGTTCCCGGGCAAGTCGGATCGCGCTCGGCAACCCGAGCCAAGTGCAAACCAATCATTTAGTACAGGCTTGGACGATGCCATGAGAGGTGTTGATAAAACTAGAACCGCGATTGGCAGCTTTATTAGATCCATCCTCAACCATCCCATGACATCATCCTCCGCTTTAATTTTAGTTTAATGATTTGAATTTTTCTCAAAGCTGACAACGAATCAAAGAAGCGACGACTTCATATTTCAAGTCCAATCCATCAACAAACATAATCAAGTCTTCCCTGGAATTACGCTTTTGACCCGATACGGCGAAATTGGCCTGGTATAACCCGCGAGGAGCGCGGTTTGGCGAACACCATCCGCTGTACCAGCTTGGAGTTGTGCGCACTGAAAAGTTATCGACGCGCGCGTTAGTCAACAATGGTTCGTTAACCGAGTAGCCGTATGGAATATTCACAGTGTGGGGACTGACATTGAATCCAAAGAAGGTACTTCTAGTTGCCACTGATCCCGTTGCTCCAGCTGTTTTGGTGATGCCGTAGCTTATTCTTTGGGTAAGCTGACCAATGTAGACACCTGGTGCGACTGTAGCCGGTACACGAACTGTGCAGTTTTTCCGGTCCGCAAGTGTGGGAGAACCGCCACCTGGAAGATCCACGCCCAATCGAGTGAAAACAATTGCCAAGTCGTTGCCGTTCGTCGACGCAAAGGCATCAACATCTTTTTGACAGCCTGATCCAGCGATGATTGTTGATGGCGAGTGAATATCCCAAACAACGGACTGCTGCGAATAGGCCGCGGCACTTACCATGGCTAATCCCGAACAAATCACAAACCTGCAAACTTGTTTCATAATTCCCCCTTGCCGCAAGGCTGTCATGTTGACGCACAATTTATGCATCAGTGGTTTACTCATGGGGAAAATGCAGTAAGCGTACCAAGTCACAATCCGCGCAAAAATTGCGCGATTTCGGCTCAAAATCTGTTAGATTTGATGAAAATGGTCACAGACCTTGGCCAAACTGACGGATGGAGTAAATTTTTGTAACCAGGATCTGAAAAACAAAAATATACCAGCAGAGACAGGACAAACCAGATGCGCAGGATTTGGTAAAAACAAAAAAAATATAAAAAAACGATTCAAAATCTGACGTCTTAAGCGCGCCGACTTGGATTAAAATAAAATCGTCCGATAAACCCCGGGAGATATCTCGAAACTGAGAGTGAACTTTGGCTGCAATAAGAGTCAAAATTGAATGGCATTCTGTTCAGCACCGATGGCGTCATCTACCATCGGTGGATAAGCGCATCATTTGGGCAGCAATTGCAATTTCATTTCTGATTCATCTTATAAGTTGGCTGGGAACTGGATGGATAGAGCACAGATCCAGATCTGAGGCAGGGCGTTCAGTAAAAATTCGTAGTGTCAGTAGCGACGAAAAAAGAATTCTTGATCAGTTTAAGAGAGACTCTTTCGCCTCACGCCGCATCATCGAAACACCACAGACGCCGACCGTAGCACCAAAAGTACCAGCCAGCTTAGGCGCTCAGGATCATGCAACGGAACGTGAGACAAAAATAAAACAGAGTCTGATCAATAATTCAAAAGGTCAAGATGCAAGCAATCAACCGAAGGTTGGCGTTGAAAAGAATCAACCAAAACCGATGCTCTCAGCCCCAGAACCAAAGACCGATTCGATGCCACTGATTGAGAGCACCTCAGGAACCATGATTGTTGGTTCTGAAAAATCCAAAACCAGAACTCCTTATGAGAGACTATTGCCAGACAAGACAACTGACGTGTTCTCCAAAACATCGACTGGCTATACTGAGCACATCGACGCGCCGATCGCTGAAGGCGATAGAGTCGACATGAACACGACTAGCTTCAAGTTTCTGTCTTACTTCAGCGGTCTACGAAAGCAGATTGAGCTGGTTTGGATTTATCCATCAGATGCAATCCAACGAGGACTCCAAGGCGCTGTTCAGCTCGAAATGACCATAGAAAAAGATGGTCGCGTGAGCAGAGTCCGGGTCGTTCAGTCGTCAGGCTACCAGACTTTGGACGATAATATGTTAAGAACAATAAAGATGGCGTCTCCATTTGCGCCACTGCCAAAGGCCTGGGGCAAGGATCGACTGGTGGTCACCGGGTCGTTTCATTACATCCTGTCCTTTACCGGCCACTAAATTCACCCTGTAATATCGGCGAAGTACCGAATTGCGCTAGGAAATTACATCCCAAGCCGCTATCATTTTAACAGAGCATTTGCTTCTCAAATATTGCGATCGATCATGGAGCGTGATGACCTGTGATTCTGGGTTTTTCACATAAAAGTTTGTTGACCTCTTTTTTGGCCCTTCTGATGGTCTGTGGCTGCGCTACGTCCAGGTCGCGAACGCTGACGGCTCTCAAAGTGGGTGAATCGGTTCAACCGATTGCAAAGAAAGGCCAAGCCGTCGGAGAGATCCCCGAGAATCCTGTCAATGAGGCTGAAAATGGCTTTGCCATGAATGAGGCGACCGAAGACCACGAAGATCTTGAACTGATGTCGGAATTGGATGACGCTGAGTTTTGCAAGGACACTATCTATGCGCAATGGCTTAAGGACCGATATTTAAGAGACAATCCGAAGGCTCAAAATCCGGAAAAGGCATTTAAACTTTCGCGGAAAGCCAAACGTCGCCGTTCACCAACGAAGTCACCTT
>JBIIGV010000090.1:0-11842 GCA_044236265.1 Oligoflexales bacterium | reverse complement strand
AGCCAGGCCCAGAACTAGATCTCTTGGCGGAATTAAAGCTTGGATCCGTATCACTTGGGAACGCACAAACTAAACTTGGTGATGCGTCACGCGTTCGACAGCGAGAGGAGATTATTGAGCTTCAAGCGGATGCGGGCTCCAAGGAGGCGTTTCCACAGCTAGGTTGTGGAGAGCCGAAAATCATCGGATTTGATTATTCATGGATTGTCACGCGCAAATCGACGCAACGCATCCCGATGCGTGTGGAGCTCGGCAAAGAGAAGGCATTAACTATTGAAGCTAAACTGGCTGATTGTCAGCCAGGATAAAACACCGACCTTTAATTTCCTGTTGAAGGTAGAGCGACCATGGTGAGAAGTTTGAACAAGATCGTATACTCCCATTCAGCGGGATAGGTCTCCTCGGCGGCAGGGGTATAACCCGGGCGGTCACTGTGAGACACCGGAGACACCGTTCTGCCAACCGCATACTTCATGTTCGCAATGTCTGGATATTTCCACTTGTCATTCATTTTCACCGGGGTGAGCTCGATCATGATCGCAGCCACAGTCTCTGACCATGCCTCCTCTTGAGCAAGCTCCGGGTCTGATGGATGAGCCTTTCGATAATGAGCCATTCTTTCTTCAGTTTGAACCTGAGCGCGCGTGGCGGCAAACAGGTCTTGCTTTTTGAACACTAATCCGTACCAGGCGTGGAAGAGTTCGTTGTAGAAAGATGACCACTCCAAACGGCTCCATGCATCAGGGGTTGCAGATGATGGCATGTAAATGGTACCGCCGTAAAAGTAACCGGGACGATAGCTTGGCCAGCTGCCTTCAACGACTGACACAGCTGACTTAGCTTGAATCAATTCTCTAAAAAAGCGTAACGGCAGTTCACGCGATGCAGCCGCTCTCATATATGGCATTAATGTGTGGGATGAATCCAACTGGGTGTCAGAGGGGTAAGACACTTGCCAAAATCTCTCGCTTGCGCTGTTGATAACAGAGGATGGGCTGGTATCGCGTCCACATGAACTTAGAAAAACAAACAAAATAAGCGACTTGGCTAAAGTGTTCATCAAACTTGAGGGCATGGGTCCTCCTGGTGGTGAAAAATCAGTTCATGCCGATGATGGGCGGGGTTTTACCGATGCCAACTGAGGTTCGCAAGGGAAAAGCTAACGGCTTGGACAAACTCGAGCTGAGCTGTGCACAAGACGCGCGGCAGTCCTGATTTTAAATCAATAATTATAGAATCTTATGGTAAGAAGAGAGAAAAAATCATCCATACGCGCACATGCGATAAATACCCTCTTTGAATGGATTGATCTGCAAGGGTTTGCTGGATTTTTCACAACTGCTGCTCCTTGTTGACATATCGCGAATGCATGTGTGACTCTGACAGTCAGGAATTCATCAATTATTTGGAGGGCTTTAATGCTGCGCCACAAGTTGTCCTTTAAAGTCATGTTTTTGGCGGCAGTCCTTGCTGGATGCTCTGAGAAAGAGTTTGATCCGAATGATCCTAAAAAGTCGTTCGGCATTGCTAAAGAGCCCTATGATGATGAGCACTACGAGGAAGCGATCAAAAAGCTGGGTGAATTTCGAGCTCGATTTCCCTACAGCCAATTTTCCACCGAAGCCGAACTGCTGATCGCGGACAGTCAATTTAAACTGGAGCGCTATCAGGAGGCCGCGGCTGCCTACGATACATTTGTGAAACTGCATCCGAAGCATCCGCGATCGGACTATGCTTTGTACCGAATCGCGGAGAGCTACTGGGAAGATTCTCCGGAAGCGCCAAGTCGGGAACAGGAGTACACAGAGAAAGCCGTAGTTCAATGGCAAGAGGTGATTCAGAAGTACCCGAATACGGAGCTGGCCAATAAATCGAAAGACATGGTGGCGAAAGGTCGTCGGCGTCTTGCTGAGAGTATCCAGTTTGTGGCTCGCTTCTATTGTAAGCTTGAAATTTGGCACTCGTGCGCATATCGCTACACGCTGCTTTTAGATAAATATGCGGATCAGAAAGATATGTCTAAAGAGGCTTTGGATCGCGCGGCTTTTGCCTTAGAGCAAGTTGCAGCATCAAAGGAGAAAGATCCTTCGAGTGACAAAAATCTTTATCATCGATCCATGACTGCAGATCAGATAAGGCAGAAAGCGGCTAAATTCAGGCAGTTGCTAAAGGGCCAAGCCTAAAAATTATATTTGGTGAAAGATGTCCTTTCAACGCAGTGAGAATCAAATCCGTCAAAGACCATGGCTGACGTATCTCGCAATGGTGGGTATGTTTATTACCATCCTATGCTTGATAGGATCGTATTTTGTTTTGAAACAAGTCTCATTTGATGTGGCAGCAGCTGTCCGTGCTAAGTCTGAAGAGATGCAAATTACGACCGAAGTTCGCGACTTTCGAGGAAGAGACCTTGGTGTCTTTAGCGATCAAACAAGATTTATTGTGCCTTATAAAGAAATTCCAAAGCGAGTCAGGGCTGCTTTCATTGCGGCCGAGGACTCTGGGTTTTTCAACCATATTGGGGTTAGTCCAAAAGCGCTGATCCGCGCTCTCGCAGCCAACATCAAGAAGGATCGCTATGCCGAAGGTGGAAGCACCATCACGCAGCAGCTTGTTCGCCAGCTGTTGTTGTCTCGTGACAAGACATTACTTCGCAAGTTTCAGGAAGTGGTCATGGCTTTGACTCTGGAACGTCAGATGGCAAAGCAAGAGATTTTGGAGCTTTGGCTTAACAGCGTTTATCTTGGAAATAATGCGTGGGGCGTCGAAGCTGCTGCGCGACACTATTTTAATAAACCTATCAGCAAAGTTTCTCTGGCGGAGGCGGCAATGATTGCCGGTCTTCCTCAAGCACCGTCCCGCTATGCTCCACATGTGCGATTTTCTGCTGCCCAAGACCGCCAGCGGTATGTTTTAAATCGATTAAAAAAACTCAAACGTATTAAAGCCGAAAGTTTTGAAAAAGCTGTTGCTGAGAAAATTCAGATCGCACCCAATCGTATAGAAGTTGCTGCGCGAGCCCCTTGGGTGACAGAGTCGGTGCGACTTGAGTTGTGGCGACGCCTCGAGCAGAAAAATCTTCCGAAAACTGGATTAGTCGTCAATACAACGATTGATCGTGATTGGCAGCTATCGCTTCAATCCCTGATAAAACGTGACTTGAAGAACATCAGGCGCGACGGATTGGATGCAGCCGCCGTTGTTTTGGATGCTAAAACAGGCGACATTCGAGCGATGGTTGGCGGGACCAACTTTTATGAAAACCAGTTTAACCGGGCCTTTGATCTGTATCGTCCCTACGGCGCAGCAGTATATCCGATTGTATTTGCATGGGGCGTTGAAAAAGGATTGGTTAAAGTCGATGGATACGCTTCCATTGCGGAAGCGGCTGTGCGTAGTCGCTTCGCAGAGGCTGAACAGATTGCTCCTGAAATTGGTTATGGCCTCGTCCGTGACAAGCTGATGGGTTTGGGATTTGTTGTGAAAGATGCCATGGCTATCGACGAGATGCACGGTAGTCCATTGAATATCGCTCGCGCCTTCCTCGGTATTAGCGGTGCCCGACAGTTTGTACCCCGAGGTATGGTGACCAGTGTCCTGGATTCCGGTCAATCAATCTATTCATCAGATGAAGTCACGATGAGATATTCGGCCCGCATTGATCCGGTCATTGCATGGGTTGTTAGAAAATGGATGGCGATTGGATCGACCCAGGATAAATCACCTCTCGCTGGAGAACCCGCCATGAAGTCAGTCAAGGGATGGAACTCTTGGTGGATTATTCCAAGACGCGATGTGGTGGTCGCCGCATGGATCGGTGCCGATAGTCGAGAGCCTGACAGCCCAAATAAGTTCAAGCAAGCTGATGCCAGGATGGATAAGATTTTATCATCGTGGATCCAAAAGAATCTCTCTATTCGCGATGGAGTTGGAGCTGCCCCCGAGGGAATCAGTTACATGGTCTACTCTGAAGAAAGAGGTCAACCTGCAGTGAGAGTTCCTTTCGTCTCCGAAGGTCAGGGAGTGTTTTGATGCTGATCGCTAGCATGGCTGGTTTCCTGATAGGTATTTCGCTGCCTCTCACCCTCCAAGCGAAAGAAGACACATCACGGACCAAGCTTGCTGCAATTAAATCAACTTTGGTGCGACCTACGATAGAAAAATTCCCGGCGCTCGGTGACCGACGCGAACTCTCATCTGCTGAGCAAGAACTCTTAACGCGTCGATACCCGCGAGAAATTCGCAGGTCAGTGGAATCGGTACTTGAGCGCTTTTGGTCACTAGATCTTTTAAGGGCTCTTTCTTCAGCCGGAACGACATCATTTGTGACCACTACGCAGCGGCAAGATGACTGGCTTCGTCGTGTGGATGAGAGCATGGTCTTTTCCGGATGTGGAATCAAGGCTCCTGCTCCCCAGGAACGGCTCCAATTGACCTATCTTAGCCTGCAAGGCTACAAGCAGTTCGAGGATTCACAGGAGCTCACCACTGCTACGGGGCGTGACATGTTTGCGGGGATACCGGCGGCAGATTTTTGTGAAAGAGAGCCTGGAAATCACATTCCCGTGGACTACGCGCTTAGGTTTTCTCCCTGGGAGGTCGCTTCGCATTTGGCGAGCTCATCGCGACTCGAGGCAACTTTGGTGAATTTGATCATGAAGCCGGATGGGCTATCTATTGACTCTGACATCAGCGATACAAATGTCATTTCCCATGAGACGTCAGATCATCATTCGCATGGATGGATGGATGCACTTGATCGATTGAATGGTCGAATCAATCTGGGAGCCTTGAGTTTATCAGACCTAGCCAATTTGATCCGCCGAGATACTTCGATTGAACAGTCCGTCAGAAGTTTAGTGTTAGCTGCCGCGGTCAGTGCGTCGCCTCTGAAAAAAGATTGTGAGACACGAGGTGGCTTATGGTCCGAAGTCCGTTGGAACGAGCGAGGATGGCTCGAGCTTTTTGCATGCCGCAGCGTTGACAAAAACCAAATTGGTTTTGTCCTTGCAGCTGAGGAAGGTGATTTGGCAGAGGGGACGGTCATCTTATCAACGGTCGTCCAATCGCTTCGCATCGAGGGCAAACTTGATGCTGATTCGGATGAGTTTTCGGTACGTTATATTGACTCGAGCAAGTCTATAAATTCTGAGATTTGGTTTACCCAAAGTGGCGACGTAAAAGCGGCGCGCGATGGTGACTCATCGGAGTCGCGTCATGTTTTTTTTGGCGATCGTGGCGATGTTGAGTGGATAAATCAACTGCGTGGTGTCAAGACGCTGAGGAATATTTCTTGGTATAAGAACGGACAACCGCGTTCATTTGATGTGATTGATGAGGGTGGTCGAGTTACCTTCCGTGGCGGATTTTATGCAGATGGTAGACCGCATTATTGGCAGCCTTATCAAAATGGAAAAAAAGATGGGGCACTCATTTGGTGGTTCCCCAGCGGTGCGCGCGCAGGTGAGCTCGAATTCGCTGGTGGTCGGCGTTTTGGGGTTGGAAGCGTTTTTTATGAAAACGGCGTGGAAGGTTTCCACGGAGAATATTCCGACGATCAACTCCATGGCCGCATGTTGTGGCGCGACCCTCATGGCCGAACGTTATTCTCACTAAATTACACCGGTGGAAAAGCTCATGGTTTGATGGAAATCCGACATGGCGGGCGTACCATAGCCGAGGCGAGATTTGAGGGAGGATCGGTGGAAGGTCATGTCTTGGTCAGGAATCGCAAGGGGCTTGTGGTGGGAGACATTCCCTATCGAGCAGGACTCCTGAATGGCGACGTAATCCTTAGAGATTCGACGGGTAGCATGCGTGTCAGATCGCCTTGGCATGAGGGACAACTACATGGCGAAACAGAGATCTGGTACGCTAGCAAAGTGAAGGCGGCCTATTGTCAGTTTGATAATGGTCAATTGCAGCAATGGGGATCGTTCAGACCCGATTCTTCGTTCCGTTATGTAGGCAAAGTTTCTTCAGAGGGAAGCGGACGAGCTTCAATCGATTACTATGCCGGAAATTCAGCACCCGTGGTCCGTTGTAGAGCTGAAGATTGGATGATCGATGAGTGTGAGTCAGTCCACTCGGGTGTTCGGCGCCCAGCTCCCCGACTAAAAGATATTTTAAAAATCTGGTCAAGAAATGACGGCTTTCGATTCAGCCCTGATAAGTGCGGTGGATACTTTCAAACGTTCGACGTATCGCCGTTTGCGGATATGGTCGACGGTGAAGTAAAGATAAATTTTCGAGTTAAGGATGCTTGTAAGGAAATAGGTCTAGCAACAAGTATCGACTGCAAAGCCTCGTTGAAAACTGGCGCGTGGACTGTAGACACCTGTAAATCATCAATGATTAGAGATGATGAATTCTAGGCTCCTATGGCTGTGTATTCATTTTCGCAAAGCATGCTGTATAGCCATCATGATCTTCGCACTGTCGATCTAATCCAGATGTCGGCATGTTGTCAGTGTACGCGGCCCTGACAATGTAAAGGCTGTCTGGCTGCAGTGGCCCAGTCAAAAACTCGTAAACCTCGGCACCGCAATAGAGTGTCGATAATTTCTTATCGTAACGCGCAAGGTAGCCGCTGTTTATGCTCATTTTATTTTTAGCCGCAAAATCAGCAAACTCGACCCATTCATAAAAGACGCGATTTTCTGCTTTTTTATCTTGGCAATAACCCACGTCTTGTAATGGCGGGATCATTTTTACTTTTTTAAATTTAGATGCCGCATTATCCCAAAATGGATCTTGTAAACGTTCGCCGCGCTGAACGTAAAATCTACTCTTTCGGTTCGTCATCCATGGTCCGAGGTCTATCGTCTGGAGTATGAGAGCAACCGTAAAAAGGATTCGCATGGATTTTCTTGAAAATTGATTCGCAACAATGGCTGCGGCACCAAAAAACAATATATAGTACAACGGCCATATGAATCGTCCTGATGTACGCAGAGATGATGTGATGAAACGAAACGGCTTCCAAAACCATTCCATGTCAATAAGCCAGAATCCGGCGAAATGAATGTTTTCAGATAGCGCAAAAAACCACATAATCAATGAGGTTGTGATCAGAGCTTTGACATACGGATCCTTGATCCAGACGCGGATTTGGGTGCGAATCCGCGGCACCATTGAAGCTATTATTAACGTCCAGCCCCCTAATCCCAGCCACGCATAGCCCTCGTATAATCCCTTACGGTCGCGAAACTTTGGCATGAAAGAGCTAGTTCCGTAATTATTGAAAATTGAGAAGACATCGGTTCCAAAATAGTGAAAACCGTCGGTTCCTGATGGTCCGTTCAGAAACCCAAACGCATAAAGCAGAATGGCCATCGGAATAATGTAAAAAAAGGTTGTGAATCCTAGGATTGATATAATCCTGACCTTGGAGTTTGAAGGCTCTTTCCATTCCGATAAGGCTCGACCAAGAGGCATAGCCCAACAAATGCCCGCAACCATAGCTGCCAGGTAAGGTTGTATCAACGTAGCCATGCCAATAATCGTCATGGGAGTTCGCAATGGCGTTGATACTTGATCCTGGCGTTTATTCGCTAAAATATACTCCTGAACAACGGACAAACTCCAAAGCATGAGCCAGTGCGACATCAATGCGACATGGAATGATCTAAAAATAAGAATTGGACTTAAAGTCACCAAAAGCACAGCGCACGTGAAACACCATTTGTCCTTGATCCATGGTCTGAGGAGGCGCACTGCAAATAAAGCCTGCAGAACAAAGCACATCAAAGTCCAAAGACCCAGGTACTGGAAGTCTTCAGGCAGAATGTCCGAGATTAGCTTTAGAGGAAACGCCGCCAAGGGAATCGAATCCGTATAAGCCATGAATGTTGGAAGCGGAGCAACATAATTGGGAATACTTCCAAGGGGGAATGACCAAGGGCTGTGCCTTAAAAATAACCAGCCCAGATAGTGCGTATGATAATCAGGCGCATAGTAAATTGGATCGCGATGAGGATAAACCCAAGCCAAGTTTGTTGGGTCTAATATGTAGGCAGGGCACGTCAGAAAAAAAGCAGCAATACCGAGAGTGGCTGCTACGGAGTAAGACCAAACCGAAGAGACGTGAACAGCCGGTTTTTTTGTTCTGCTTTCCAAAGGCCTACCTAGCATTGAACAGTTATCTGGACGAAGGGCGAAGGCTAGCATAGCGGAATTTTTGAAGCAATTTTATAGGACGTTTCTCCAGTGATTCCAGCTCATGAAATCCCATCAAAACTGGCCAAAAATCGTGACATCCATACCAATTTTTGTTAAAAATCACGATTCGTCACGTCCGGAGTAAAGATGAAGAGTCTTATTTTTACCGCCACTTATAACGAGGCGGACAATATTGCCTCGTTGGTGAGCGATTGTCTGTCTGCACTGCCACAAGCTCACATGCTCGTTGTCGATGATAATTCTCCGGATGGGACAGGCAAAATTCTGGATCAGCTTGCTTTGAGCTACTCGGGGCGACTGAAAGTGATTCATCGGCCGCGTAAGCTTGGTCTTGGCTCGGCCCATAAGCTGGCAATGAAGTTTGCTTTGCAGAACGATTATGATTCGCTCGTGACTATGGACGCTGACTACAGTCACCACCCCAAATATCTTCCGACGATGCACAAATTTCTTGAGTCCGCCGATTTCGTAACAGGAAGTCGGTATGTTGAAGGTGGGCGTTGTGACTACGGACTAGGGCGTCAAGTTATTAGCCGAGGCGCCAATTTTCTTGCGCGTACGCTGCTTGGGATTCGCCTTCATGAAACGACAACGAGCTACCGCGGGTTTAGGCGAAGTCTTTTGGAGAAGTTGCCAATCGATAAGATCAAAGCGGAAGGATATGCATTTTTCTTTGAGTCGATATTCCACTCTTGTCGAATAGCTAGCAAAGCCGCTGAGTTTCCGATCCACTTCGAAGATCGGCGAGCAGGTACCAGTAAAATTTCAAAAAAAGAAGTAGCCAAAAGCATCGTCCGCCTGGCACGAATGTGGCTACGACGAGTGCTGGGCATGTTTGAAAACTACGCTCCGGCCCAGGTCCCCCTTAATGTTGAACCCTGTGATGTCTGCGGCAAGATACTGCATGTGGAAATTTATCCGGCCACAGTCCAAAATCACAAGTCAGACATGTATAACTGTACGAGTGCGCATCATGACTCTCACGGTAGAATTGTCCGATGCTTGGTGTGTGGTCTAGTTGCAACGAACCCCAAAATTTCTCCCGAAGAGCTGTCAAAGCTTTATTCTGATGTGGTGGATCAGACCTACGTGGCAAATATCCCGGCACGGGTAAGAACCTTTGATTACAATTTTAAGCGAGTCATGAGCTATTTGCCTCGCACGACGAGCCTGCTTGATGTGGGGTCTTACTACGGTGTTTTCTTGGATGTGGCTCGTGGCTACGGCTATCAAGTTAAAGGCGTTGAACCGTCGAAGGCGGCGTCAGACTTTGCCCGTAAAACATTTAATGTCAGCGTTCATTCAGGCACGTTGGCAGACATGTCTGACGACAGCAAGCAGTACGATGTGGTTACAAGCTGGGATGTTATGGAGCACTTCTTTTCGCCCATGGCAGAGATAAAAAGAATAAACGAACGCATGTCAACTGGGGGAGTCTTCACGTTTTGTACGCTTAATTGGGATAATTGGTATGCCCGGCTTCTTGGGGAAAAATGGCCTTGGTTGATGGACATGCATCTTTATTATTTTGACGACAAAGTTATCGAAGACATGTTGCGCAGAAATGGATTTAAGATGACGATGGCGGATACCTACTGCCACATCATCACCTTTGATTATTTCCTCCTGAAATTGGATTCCCTTGGCATACCTTTCGCAAAACTCACGCGTAAGCTTCTGGGGTGGACGCCCATGGCGTCGTGGTATATCCCATTTCGTTTTGGTGATATTCGGCTTTATGTAGCAGAAAAAACGTCGAACGTTAATGCGGCAACCATCTAAGGAACTTTGATTTATGCATTCAGCTAAAGGTCATGGATTTAAATTGGCGTTGGCTTTTAGTATTTTGGTTTTAGCTCTCTCGAGCTGTGTTCATCTTGCTGAAAGTTTTGGGCTTGTTCCTAAAAAGCCCGATATCAGTCTGGTGGATTTTCAGGTCAAATCTTTGTCAGTGTCGACAATTGATGTTGAAGTGGTTATCAGCGTTCTAAATAACGACCATCGTGAATTGGCGGTGGATCGCTTGAGCTTTGACTTATTTCTGACAGACACAAAACTTGGCGTCGGCTCAATAGCTGAAAAAATCGCTGTACGACCAAATGCCGAGCAGAAAGTACGCATTCCTATCGCGTTGCAGACAAAAGAATTGATGGGTGCAGCGATGAGTCTTATGAGCGGAAAAGCCAAAGAAAATGCCCGCATCCGCGGTTCAGCGGACATCACAACATGGCTGGGCTCACTGACGATTCCGTTTGATCGAGAGTTCTCAAAAAAATTGTGACATCGGCTATAATAATGACTACTGAAAGCGAGTAAATAATCCGCTTTCCGGAGCATGGTGACAGCCTAAGCAAATGCCAGGCACTGGTTTTTCACCTGCAGGAAAATGAGACGTTGTCGCAAGCCTGCCGTTTGCGTCGTAAGAGTAAAAGTCAGTGTTTCCTGAATTGTCCGCGCGATCGATGGCCACTTCAGTCTCAAGAACCTTGGCGGTCAAATCGCCAGACACGGTGTCAAGTGTCTGAGCCACTGAGATCCCGCGCGAAAAAATCTCAGGCGAGCGGTAAATAACGCGGGTTTTGCCTTTAACATGGCTGGTCAAAACCACATCTCTCGGCCATTGCGCAAATGATGTCATTTGTTGAAATGTATGAAGGTCAGTCGCGATGACTTGATTGTTTAGCGGCTGTTCGCGGAGGGCATATGACCAGACGCCCCACCATTCACGCAAAGCAGACAAAACAGCTGTTTGATTTTTTGAGTCGATAAAGTTGTTTATCTTTTCAATCGCAAGCTCGGGAATAAATCTCGTATCAAATGACACGGTATTCGCATGCAAGCACTGTTGATCGTGAGTTCCTGCTAGCGCATCGCTGACGTAACAGGCAAGCGATCGATTAAATTTAGCTGATTCAGAGTCACCGGTGATGTGATTGAGGGTGATGCTCGTTCTAGGCGTAGCAGCGGTTAAAATGCTGCTCGAGAGCATTGGTAATAGAAATAGATTAACTCTGGAAATAACGTGTGCCATGGGGGGGTCTCCTGCTGCGGCACAGGGCTCATATCATGTGGGTTAATTGTGCACAATACCGTCTTGACAGAGGTCTCCAACGGGCGGTAGTTTGCGACTTTTAGTCGCCCCCCAACCCTTGGTTCGATAATGCAATCACCTGAAATTATTTATGAAGATCGTCACCTGGTGGCAGTGTCGAAGCCTGCTAGAATCCCCGTCGCAAGCGAGTCCAGTGGGGATGAAACCCTATTGGACATGGTGCGCAGCTGGAATGCAGCCCGTCAAACTGAGGGGCGCAAGGGCTACTGTGTGCCCATACATTTTCTCGACCGTCCGGTCAGTGGCGTAATTCTCTTTGGTCTCAGCAGTAAAGCGGCAGCTCGGTTAAACGAGCTTTTTAGGGGACGTCAGCTCAGGAAAATATATGTGGCGATCGTTGAAGGAAGGCCAAGTGAGAGTGAGGCGACTTTAGAGCACTGGTTGGCTAAAGATCACGATGAGAATAAGGCCTTGGTGGTCCATGCAAAGCACCCTGATGCTAAAAAATGTGTTTTGAGTTATCGAGTTATCGGTACGTCTGAAAATCGGACATTGCTCCAGGTAGAGCCCGTCACTGGGCGTAGCCATCAAATTAGGGCACAACTCGCG
>JBIIGV010000040.1:0-23409 GCA_044236265.1 Oligoflexales bacterium | reverse complement strand
AAAAAGAATTCGGACAAGTTGATGATCGGCAATACCGACACTCATCTCAAGAAATCCGTGTGGGAGTTTAAGACTTGTCTGGCGGGAGAGATCCTCCCAGGCTCGCATGTGAACATCTTCAGAAACAATGATGGTCCCATCAAAGTCAAATATGAAGCCTTTGATGATTGGCTCAGCCATCACTCTCGTCCCCTGCACTACGTGACTTCAAACCAAATCCTGCCGAAATCAAGTGCCAACGACGGATCAGAACTTCGATCGGAATTAAAAGTAGCAAAATCCAGATCACAGATAAATTTAATGGCCAGAAAAACTCCCGGGTTGACTTCATTTTATCAGGCAACGCCTTACCATTTGCCACACCCCATGACTGCAACCACTCCTCGATTTTACGACTACGCTCCGAATCCGCCTCAACAAATCGCGCCCCAGTCAAAGCTGCCAACTGTCGTAACTTGATCGTTGACGGACCAATTTTAACGTCTGGTAAAGTCTCCGGCACCATAGTCCAACCGGAAACGTTTAAGCTACCAAATGATGGGTGCTCCGCCTCCAACCGTAACTGGCAAAGTGCCCCCTCGAGCACACTAGACAAAACATCACCCTCTGCCTCCACTGAATCTCCCGAGGGCGGCCCAAACGATACGGCATCAGTCGGAACCGTCACCCCACAAACATTGATGCGTAGATTCCCAGCAGCCTTCACGTGACGCGCGGCTGGTCCGTAAAATGATGCATGCCACTTGATCTTTCCGCTGTTGTCGGCAGCATGAGAGACCCGAAAGCTTCGAACACTCAGAGTTCCACGCACATCACCACGGGTCAGCCACGTTAGAGCACCATCCATAAATGCATGATAGTCAGAACGCGCATTGAGAGGATTAGATGACATTGCCAAGCGCCAAATTGCATCGCTAAAAATCCAGAGAGCGCGTCCCCGACCGGGATAGGACGCCACAGCCAGAGGAACAGAACGCCCATCCTTTAGCCGAGCATTTAGAAGCGGCGTAATCTCTTTATCACGAAACTTAATAGACTCCATGCGATGGAGCCCCTTCATCGTTTGCACCGATGAGAGTCGCGAACCAACGGCAAGCCAGTTTTCATAAACATTGGCCAAAGCTCGTGCCGAGGGATCGGGATTTGCCATCTCTATTTTAAATGCAGCATCTGCGTCAAAAGATGAACCCATACTACCCAGTCCGTCGTCAAAACCTCCAGGTAGCGGTTGCGACGCAGGACCGCCATTTCCTGGTTGTACTGAAAAAGGCAATAAACCGGCCAAGGACGAGCTTGTCGTATCTGCTTCGGTTAACGCTCGCGGACCACCAATAAATAAAAGCCCACCACCCTCTTTCACAAAGCGGGCCAGGTTTTCTTGATATTCAGGCTGCAGAAATCTCATCAAAGTGAAATTTTGCATGACGATCACGCGAAAGTTCACCAGCTCTTCTTTGAACAAACGCTCAACTGGAAACGGGATCAAACTCATTTCCCGCTCACTGACTTGCTGACTATCCCAAGGATCTCGCAAAATGAAGAAACTGATCACATCAAATTTTGGCTCAGCCTTGAGAAAGCGGCGCATGAAGCGACCATCCCAAGCCGGCGATCCCAGCAGATGTAAAACGCCCACGGTATTAGGCATCACATCGAGCACGCGCGTCTGTGTGTTATCCCACGTGTCCAACTCACCTTCTATAGCGAGCGCCTTAACACTGACCGTGTGAGGGCCTCGTTTTGGAGCTGGAAAGGATAACTCAATGGTCGCAGCCTCTGATCCAACACCAAAAGACGCCTCAGTCGTTGCGACAATACGACCGTCAAGCAAGGCCTGAACCTGGACTCGCTGCGGATCTGCGCGCTTCACACCGGTTTTCTGATCAACAACAACCCGCTCAATTGTTGCCCCAATCTGCACCGTCTTGCCTTCAAAAGCCAGAGGCGCAAGCACCACCGACTCCACACTCACCCCTGGAAATCGGGGCGCGCCAAAGGCCGCAATTAAGCCAGCCGTTCGCTGACGCTTCTCAGCATCCTCATCGACCGCGACGCGAGAAGGCAAAACATCGTTGCCACGACCTTTCAGGCGATCATCCCAATTTATAGATGGTCTGAAATCTCCACCATCAGACAGAAGAAGCCACGGTTCACCACCTGTTTTGTACAGCCATGGCTCAATGACACGACTCAGTGGAGTAAAGCCGTTAGACGTTTCTGAACCTAAATCTGACAAGAGGGTCACCCGCGGCAAACATCCAAACTGAAGGCAAGCATCATCAATCCGCTTTAGCAGTGATTTAGCCGCTCCAGAGGACGATCCACCTGTCGGGTCTGGAGATTTCATACTCTCCGAGTCGTCGACCAAAATATGTACGGGCTGAAGCGCCACCGTGCCAGGGATACGTTTTGTAACCGTCTCAGGAAACAAACTTAAAACGATTGGCAGCGTCCAACAAAATCTGCAAATAGCGGCGCCAACGGCTCTCACTAAGCCCATATCGCGGAACCACAACCAGCCCAAACCAGCGCAGACAAGACCCCAACCTATGATCGCAAATATCATCAGGGCACCCTCAATCGCTTTAAGATCTCAGGCAAGTGGATCTGATCTCGCTTGTAGTCTGTCGTAAACGCCATCATCAAAAGATTGACGAAGATGCGCACCTGCTGTTCATAGGCAACATTGGACTCACAGGACCAGCGAGCCGGCTGATCCTGAAGCGAAGCCAATAAGGAGTATGGAGTGGAAATGGCCACGACACGCCCATCAAATGAAAAAATTTTCCAAGGACGGCCACGGCAAGTTGGTAGGGAGTTCAATAAGTAGAAACTTCGCATGAGCTCGTGATCCGGCGGAATGGACATCCACCCAGTCGGCCTCACCGTTCCTTGCATAAGTGGTTCAAAGATCGTTTCAAGACCCTTTTCGCCCTGGTTATTATCGACGATTAAAATGCCACCGCGCTTTAGCCACAAAGTCGCCATCCCTGCAATTTTGCCATCACGACCAGCCAATGCAGACGGGTTACTGGTCCAAAGCCAGGGAAATTGGGCCGCCGTTTCATCGAATGACGCGACATACTCAGCCTGTGGCGAAAACTCCAGACTCGTTCGCGAGGACACCTCCCTGGCAAGAGTCTGAAAATCAGCGCCTGGACCAGCTTTAACACCAAGCCACTGCAAGCGAACCTGAGCTTGGCTCTCGTGTGCTGAAAACAGTAACGCACCGCACAAAACTAGATAAATGACCGTCCCGACACGCCGCTGCTTCTGTCGACGCCAAAGCCACAACAACTCAATTAAAATCGCTAGGGTGACTAGAGCAACCAATAAGCGAATCCATGGGAAAGGATCTTCGCTGTCTCGCTTGGATGGCGCTTTGACACGCCCCACATCCCCAACAGACGACCATGAAGGAGGAAGATCACTTGCTGCGACGAGTGCCATCATACTCTCTCCGGCTGGAACGTTAGTCTCCCTGAGGATCTGCGTTCTTGATGCAACTCCATCAGCCTCACCTGTCAAGAGCGCTGAAACATCCGGTATTCTTGGCCAAAGGCCGCGAAGACCTTGGGCATCAGACGTACCCATGGACTCCTGCCCGGTAGTGAATGCGGCAAGCTGCCGAACCAGAACCGGGAAAGATCCCCAAGTTAATCCAAACTTTGCAATCGGCCTAAGAGGAACAGTCAATAACGTAAAATCAAAGTTCGACTGACGCCCTTTGAGTCGCATGGCGATCGCCTGATTTGCGTAGCCGATGTCGCCACCAATTTGTTTAGCGCCAATATTGACAAGCGTCGCGAGCCACTGCTCCCGCGTTAAACCAGCACCACACATATCTGCAGAAACGCCGACAGAAAAGCGCGTCAAGCATTGACACATGGCGGAGAAGGAACTTTGACTGACATCAGGAATAAACCAGGTTGGAACTAGCTTGTCGCTCGCTGTGGGGCACCACAAGTCCAAAGACGAAATCGTGCCGGTCAGGACTGCAAGAAATCTTGATGCTGCAATCACATCAGGGACCTCGTTTTTTTGCTTTGAAGGCCATCGATCGAATCGCTCAACCTCAAACCCTGAAACCTGGAGAGCTGTCTCAAGTGGCATTAAAGCGTCTTCAAGTCTCAATTCACCAGTTGGCTCACCAACCACCACCACGCGGTCGCGTCGACCAAGGACAGGGGAGCGAAATTTATTATCCATACTGAGGGCATCGCCACCTTCTACCTCAATCGTCCACTCAATAGGCTCACCTACAACGTCTCGCGGAACTAATGTAGCAGGCCATGACACACTCACTAACACAGAACGCCTACCCTGCGGTATTTCCCAAGTCGCAGACGCAAGAGAATTCCCTGCAAGCGACGCTTTCACCGTTCCAGATACGGGACGAACAAAAGCTCCCTCAGATATTTCAATCTCCCAGTCCATCGTGAGGGCTCCGGGGGAGCTTGTAAAACGGGCATCCTGGATAAAAGCATTAGGAGTCGTTGCAATCTGACTCTCAGAGAGATCAACATGTCTGACGTCAGAATCAACTAAAAGGTACTGCCACTGAAATCCACCCCAACTGTGCTGATCACGATCAGACAATACAAAAAGCTGATCAACCTCTCCGATCCGTGCAATCTGCGAGCGCACGCCAGGACCGATTTTACCTCCACCTCTGTGAAAGCCCATGCCAGCGATCAAATCTGATGCCGACGACGCCCCCGTCATTTCGTAGATATCAGGGCCGTGACTGGTGCCAAACGTGACGCGAGACTTAGAACCAACCTGTTCAAGCAACGAAACCAACTTTTTACCAAGTTGTTCCAAGTTAGCATGAGCTGACACCGATGGGCTCATGTCGACATAAATGTGAACTTGCGACATCCCGGGTTCAAAATCAGAGAAAACGCGAAGACGAGGTTTCAGTGTCCAGATAAAGACTGCCAAAGCGGCCAGTAAAAACATCAAAAAGGGAATCAATGGTGGTTTTTTCAGGACTATCCGCGGAAGCCTACTAACCGGAAAATCCAAAATTCTTACGATGGGAAGCCAGAAATCTCGTAATCTCTTCCTGACGATCCACCATATAACGAGGCCACCTACAACCAGTACACCAGCAGCAATGCTGATCATGGACGGCGAAAACATCGATTGAAAGGCCTGAAAGTTCAAGATTCAAGGGCCTCCGTGGTCAACCAATGAAAGAAATCACCCACATTGGTCATGTTGTTTATCGCCAAATAACTTCCACCTCTGCGGGTGACCGTCTGTTTTACAAAACTCCGCCATGAATCTATGGCCTCAGCCCATTGCTGCCCTGACTTTAACTGATCACCAAGATAAATTTTACGGCCTCGAGACTCATCACGGTAACTTGTTGAGCCATCCATCCATTCTGTGGATAGCTCAAGATGACTAAACACATGCAACACAGCGACGCGCTTGAGGGTACTCCAAATCGAAGGTAATCGTTCATCGCGCAAAAAATCACTTAGCCACCAGACGCAGTCGTCCTGGGTAGGCACCCACTTGGCAATGCTCATCAAAGATTCCAGTGCTTCAACAAAGCCCTGTCGCATACACATTTCATACATACCGATAAGATCAGCTGGACTCCGCGGAATCCATGAGCGCGTCACATCGCCATCACGATCCAAGAATGCAATCGTAACAAAGTCACCCATCGTCAAATGAGCGTGCGCCAGATATAGAGCGACGCGACAAGCAATCTCCACTTTTTGAGGAACTTGTCCAAGTCCACCGTGCTCATCAAGTGCCTTGGGATCGGGCCATAAAAGTGACTCACTGGCATCGATGACAATCGATATTTTCGCTGCAGCCTCATCACGATGCTCTCTGATGATTAACTCATCTGTGCGCGCATAAGCCTTCCAGTCAATCAGACTCACTGGATCACCGTGCACGTACAAGCGGGAATTTTCTGGACTTCGCGAAACGCGCCGCAGCGACATGATCAAGGATCCATGCATCCGCGGCGAAGACTTCACACGCGACGTCCCAAGGTTTTCGGGCCATCCTGGCTCCAACTCGGCAAGCGTGTATTTTCGACTAAGATGACTTTCCATGAAGCGCCGTCGATCAAAGATTAATCTATACCTAAAGCCTGATTGCCACGATCAGCCTGAACACGATCCAACAGCTGATCAACAACTTGATCCTCAGTCAAACCATCGCGCATAGCGTGCGCTGCAAGACGAATACGATGACGCAATACGGGGCGCGCCATGCGGCGAATATGCTGCCATCGGACTGCCTCACTCTGACACATTAAGGCATAAGCACGACTGGCTGAAATCAAACTGATGCCGGCACGAGGACCAGCACCATACCAAAGCGCGTCTTTAATTTGCTTCGGGCACAGCGCATCTTCAGGGCGTGAGGAACGCACCAAGTCATTGACCACAGCAATCAAAGCGGGGTCGACGTGGATCTGCCGAGCTCGCTTCATGACACCCAAAAGGGTGCCCGGAGACAGACGATCTTCGTTAGCGGACCAATCTACTTTTTCCCCAACTAATTCGCCCTGAGCGTGTGACGACAGCATTTTCAGTTCAGCGTCCTGCGATGGATAGCCGACCAACGTATGCATTAAAAAGCGGTCCATCTGAGCCTCAGGAAGCGGGAATGTCCCCTCTGACTCAAATGGGTTCTGCGTTGCAAAAACAAGAAACGGCTGCGGAAGAATATGACGTTTACCGGCGATCGTTACTGAGCGCTCCTGCATTGCTTCGAGCAATGCGGACTGTGTCCGAGGCGATGCGCGATTGATTTCATCGGCCAACAATAAATTCGTAAACACCGGTCCTTTGGAAAATTCAAAACTTCTACGCGAAGTCTCGGGATCTATATTTAAAATTTCACTGCCGAGAATATCAGAGGGCAACAAGTCAGGAGTGAATTGAACCCTGCCAAATACAAGACCAAGACTTCTCGCAAAAACGCGAATCAACGTCGTCTTTGCAAGCCCTGGAGCACCAGTCAACAAAATGTGCCCACCTGCGATCAAACACGTTAATGTCTCGGTGATCAGCTCCTCTTGTCCAAAAATTACAGATGCAATGCTATCTTTAAGCTTTGCAGTCGTGTCGGCTGCAGACTGAATGCTCATGTCTGCAACTTCTGTCGCCGACGCTGAATCGCGGACTGGTGATTGGCTCATTGTGTCACATCCCTTTGGCAATAAGTTCCAAAAAACTTTTTAATTTCCGCACTATAGTGATTCACTTTGTTTGAAATTACAGTCTTCCATTATAGCCCCCGTGAGCCACGGATACCACCCCTCAAGTTGTTCTTTAAGTCTTAGAGTGCCCCCTTCCGATCTTGCGCGGAGGTCGGTGACAGACAATCACGTCGGCCTACTAATGTCTCTGTGCAAGGAAACCTTGAGATCCTACTCTCACAGGCGTTTGTCGGACTTTTAAATCTCACCTTTTGCACCGGAGGCCCTCCATGGAAAGAATGACCCTTAGAACCCTCATAACCTTACCCAACCGACCCATGAGTAAAAATTCATCAGAAGGTAGTGTGACAATGGAGTACATTATTGTCAGTAGCTTTGCCCTTCTGGTCAGCATTTCCGCTGTGACCTGGATCGGTAAAGTGATCAAGGAACGCGTTGAAAAAATGGCGACGAAAGTCGGCTCGGACGCAGCCGAATTTGATGTTGGGTGGGAAGACGAATGATGAGCCACGTTGTTGGGCTTTTCATGAACATCCTCCTCTGTTTGGCGGCCATTGAAATCCAGATCATCACAAAAAAATTGTTACAGGAAGTGGGGCGCATTAGGTGGGCCGTTGCCAGCAGTGAGGAGCGTTGCCCCACCGCAGAGGCGGCCCCATGTGCTGTCGTTATTGCAGCGCGAAGCTATGGTCGCTGGACTCCTTGCGATCAAGATCATCCTCCCAGCGGAGCAGATTTACCCATGCATCGCTGGTTTCGCGTAACAGGACAGTGCCCTGTGGCTGTGGGCCCTGTTCGTTTCAACTTGCCGATTCCCGAGCAATTGGTATTCCGATAGTTCATGGGTATAATGGCAGAGATAAAGGGGGATCTATGTACTTTGCAGTGGTCAAAATCACATTCGAGGGAGAAGACGGTGCTCCTGCTCCCGACCGCAAAGAGATGGCAGCGTTTATTGAGAAGCTACGCGCCCGCTTTCGAATTACTGTCATGCCATATGGCTCAATGCAGGAAGACGGCGAAACTTCGATTGCCTATACAAGCCTTGCCTCAAGCGAGGAATCTCTAAATAAACAGCTGGACGCTATTGCCTCATTTTGCGAAGAAAGCGGCATGGGCCGCATCGCCGATGAGGCTGTTCTTATGGATCACATTGACTCAATTGGCGAAGAGGAAGAATGATCCACCCAACTGCTTGGCTTTTATGAGCTGGCACTCGCATAGCGCTTAATTGCAAATTGCCAGTATCCGCGCGCCAGCCAAAACGCAGCAAAACCGACGATCATGCTAGACCAAATCAGTGCAGTGGACCATGTGTCGATCAATAGCCGTGTGGGCACACTGGCGACAAACGCCATGGGAAGCGCCGTGAGTACCAGAAATCGCATCCAGCGCGGATAGATAAAATCGGGCCGCGTTGCAAGGCGATACAATTGAAACCAGACCATCATGATACTTGAATTAGCCCCGAAAAATAATGCACTCGCGGCGAAAAGAAGTCGCGTGCAATAAACCACAGCTAATCCCGATGGGATGACCACTAAAAGAACGGGAAGCCTCTCCCAAGGAATACCTTGCGGTAGTCGACCCAAACTCCAAAAGAAGGCAGAAACGACCATAAAAATATTCACAAAGTATGCGGTATTAATTCGCTGGAAGCTTGCCATAAACTGTGCGTCCACAGGTTTAGTCAGCAGAAAATCCAACTCACCTTTGACAATCTTCACACTTAGCTGATCTAAATTCTCGGCGAATAAAAGCATATAGAGAGCGTCAATTATAAAAAGCATGGTCATGAATACGCGCATTTCCTCAACGTGCCACACTCCTAAACGGTCCGTATGCACGAACAATACTTCAAAGGTCGCGAGCTGGGCGATGTACCAAATCACATCAGTCAATACTTTGATGGATAGGTTTGCGCGAAACTCCATATCTGCAACCAAGCTGGTTTTCAGAAATGCCATGAAAATTGAAAAATACCGACTCACTGATTCGACGCGTCCTTTTTAAACCTTCTACAATTAAGCCCCAGTTCCCGAGTATCGTTTGATGCTAAAACTCCAGAGCAACTGCCCTACCAATCCCGTGATCCCCGCCCAAACAAGCACCATAAGTAAACTTCGCAAGACGAGATCGGCTTCACATCGACCCGTGATATAGCCGACCGGTACGTAGACCCCAGCCGAGAACGGCAAATTCAGCAGTATATTTTTAACGGCCGGCGGAGCCAGATCAATCGGAAACAGTTCACCCGTAAAACACCAAATTGCGATATTTTTTGCCGTTGTGATGGACGAAATCCTATTGAGGTGAAACCCACCACACACCACGATAAAGCTTATGTTATAGGCCATAATTAAATAGGCCAGTATCAACAAACAAGCCATAGGCAAGCGACTTAAATCCGTCGGCCCTGGAATTAAAAAACTAGCGATCATTGCCGGCACCGTCAGAGATAGCATTGACGTCAAAACCTTGTAGGACATGAACTGGGAGAGGTAAAACTGATAAAATGACAACGGTCTTGTCAGGATTACGTTGATCGTTCCTGATTGGATCTCCTCACCCATCCTGAATTCATACATCCAGTTGGCACTGATACGCGCGACAAACGCAGCCCACAATGCATAGTGTAAGTAGTGAGCCCGGGAGAATCCTCCGAGAGAATCTCCATCACCGATTCCGGAAACCATGGCATACCATAAGGCAACCTCAACGGTGGCTGTCAACACCGGCTGTAAGATTGCATCAACAAATAAATTAAATCGGTACTCAAACTGTTGAATCCACGCAAGCCTAGCGGCGGCGAGATTCCGACGCCAAAAACTCATGGATCACATCCTCAAAATTCGTCTGCTCAATCTGCAGCTCAGCAATACGAGTCTGCCCAAGAATGTCCTTTAATACTGCGCTGACCTCGTTACCGTTTACAGCAATATCCGCAACGGTGGCACCGACCTCAATAGAGTATTCGCCCTTTCCAGCAGTCACAGCGGATGACAAAGGATCTTCAAATCTCATCTTCAATCGCTGCTTTAAATCAGCTCGCGCCATAAATCCTTTGACCGTGCCGTCATAGACAATGGCTCCGCGACTAATCAGCAGCAAGCGATCTGCCAGATGAGCGATATCGTCCATGTAGTGACTCGTTAAAATGATCGTAGGTCGCTCAGCACGTGCATATTCCATGAGAAATTCACGAATCGTATTTTGTGCCACGATATCCAAGCCAATCGTTGGCTCATCTAAAAACAAAATTTCTGGGCGATGCAAAAGTGAGCCGATGATCTCCATTTTCATACGCTCTCCGAGGGATAAGCGCCTGAGTTGAATATTTAATTGCTCGGTGCACTGCAGCTTTTCGGCAAGCTCCATGACACGACTACGGACGTCTATCGGCGTAATGCCATAGATACGGCCCAATAACGCAAAACTGTCGGCTGGCGAGATATCCCACCACAATTGATTTTTTTGGCCCAACAAAATACCCATGCGTCTCAGATAAGACTCTTGGCGTCGCCACGGTTCATGACCAAGAACTCGCGCACTGCCAGACGTTGGGTGGATCAGACCTGAAAGCAGCTTCAGCAGCGTCGTCTTTCCCGCGCCATTTGCCCCAACCAGGCCCACGATGGAACCGCGCTTGATATCAAGCGTTGTCGGCTTGAGAGCTTCTTTATACTCGTACTGTCGGTTGAAAAATCCAGCCAACGAGGCCTTGAAGCCCTCGGGCTTTTTATAGGTCTGAAATACACGTCCCAAATCGCTAGCAGAAATGGCCAGCTCATTTGAAACCCTGTTTGTGTCTGTCTGTGTCAATGTGAATAGCCTGCTTAGCGATAACTTCGCGCTGTTTGTACATAGTCTTTGGCAGATCTCTTAAGAAAAGCCAGCTCAGCCTCGGTCAATGGCCTGACCGGCTTAGCCGGAGAGCCCATGACCATCATACCTGATGGCATCTCTTTTCCTGGTGTTACAACGGAACCAGCTGCCACGAAACACCGAGATCTGATAATCGCACCGTCGAGGATGGTTGCTCCCATACCAATCAAGCACTCATCTTCAATTGTACAAGCATGAATAACCGCATTATGGCCAATCGTAACATCACTCCCAATGCGAGTTGGACCGGTGTTTACGGTCACATGCACTGTGGTATTGTCTTGAATGTTGGTTCTTGCACCAATTTTGATGGTGTTGACGTCACCGCGGATAACCGTATTGAACCACACATTAACGTCATCACCCAATTCGACTTGGCCGATGACAGATGCGCCGCTGGCGAGAAATACATCTTTACCCATTTTTGGCTCATGACCTTGCCAGGGCATCACCACCGAATTTGGCAACCTGATCAAGACTAATTCTCCTTTAATTTAGAAATCTTAAATCCTTGGTTTGACCATCGCGGGTCTTCTGTCATAGTACAATGAAGTTGATAGACAAGATAACCAGATCTTTCAGAGAAAGCACCCCATGCACGACAACCCATCAAAATATTGGACGCCCCAAACGCGGCTGGATAGCCTAGGTCTTCCATATCTGGACGTGGTTCTCACTGAGAGGTTTTTACTGCCACCCGATCTTTTAAAGCGCGCGGGAGAAGAGGTTCCAGAAACCATCGGAGATCTCGAAAGAGTCACCGGGATGCCATGGATAGACGTGTGTCAGGTGCTAAATGAATGTCTTGAGGTCGGTGAAAACATCTGGCTTGAAGTGGAAAACTTGAATTTAATTGCCAATGAGACTGGCGTCATGATTCTTGATATGCGACCAGATGTATCCTATGAGACAGAGCCTCTGCACCCATCAGCAAAAGTCTTTCACATGCACAATCCGTCAGCACTGATTCCCTTGCTAAGAACCCTATCCAGAGTTTTGGTAATCTCCGACAGCGAAAGCCATGCATGGAGTGCCGCCATGAGTCTTCGCAAGATGAATATTCCTGCATATCTACCTATAAAAACTAGCCAGAGTTGAGATCACTGGGCACGAACGCTATAATGAATGGATGGCGATGTTGCCTTGGAGGCTTTGATGCCTGTTCTAAATATCTTTAAAACCATTCTCCAGTGGATTAGCGGCAACCAATCAGTGGGGGGCTTGAATAAGGACGAGCGTCGATACTTTAATCGCTATTTGATCCATGCCCCGGACTTGATTGTTATGAAACACCAGGAACGCGGCTTGTTTAAAGTTCTTAACCTTTCCTATCAAGGTTGCCTGCTGGAAGGAGACACCGGTGTGTCGCTATCGGGCTTAATACTTCCCGCAGATTTCTCTCTGTCAGCCTTCGGTCAATCAATTCCACTTAGGATTTCCAAAATTGAGCATCGCGATGGATTGTGGGTTGCCCAGTTCGAACACGGGCACGAACGCTCGATTCAAAGCATTGGAACATTTGTCGAACCGATTCGCTGCGGAAGCACTGCTGTATCGATGCCTGTTGACGCTTCAAAAACGTTAGAGGCTGGTCGAAATCGCGTACGCTTTTTTGGCGACGGTCCGTTTGACCTTCTAGTTGAGAAAACAAACACCGGTGAAATCGTCTATTTCATGGCAACCATTCGCCGAGGTGGTGATTATGGTAGTCTCACATGGAGCAATGGCCATCTGCACACACAAAAAACCATCGACCATGAGGGTGTAGCTGCAAGGATGGGACAGACCCATGACTTGGATGAAAAAATTGTGTGGCTGTGCGCCATGGCTTGCCTTGGACTGAACTTTCCTGAGGGATCAGCATGTGCAAGGATCCTGTCAGACAGCCTGGCTAAACAGTAAACTATTGTGCAGCTGCGTTAATCGAATTCTGAAAAACTTACAAAGTCGCAAACGCTTTTATCAGGCGCTCGTTTTCAGGTCCTGTGCCAATAGATATCCGAAGACAACCACCCAGGCTCGGCGCACCTGACACATTACGCACCAAAATTCCGTGCTTAAGTAAATGTTGATAAGCCTTGTCACAGCCTTCTTGAAGCGGCCAACGCAGCAGAAGAAAATTCGCCTGACTGGGCTTCACTGAAAACTGAAGGCGCGTAGACTCGCGTTTCAAAGCCTCATAAACGCGCGTCCGCTCTCGCAAGGCATTTGCGACGATGTCGTCAAACACTTTTGCCATGGATTGGTTTTCCATAACCTCCATGGCAGCCACGAGCGTAAATTGGTTGAGAAGAAACGGCACGCGGGGCTTGCGCAAAAGCTCAATGACGTTTGCAGCACCGAGAACATATCCTAACCGCACACCGGCAGCACCAAGCGTCTTGCTGAAGGTTCGAACAAGTAGCAGATTGTGATATCTGTGCAGAAGATCTGTATAGGACTCGTCAGCAAACTCACAGTAAGCTTCATCACCGACAAACAAAACATCAGGAAATGATTCCAAAAGCTTCGTGAGCTGCTCACGTGTAAAGACATTCCCAACAGGGTTATTGGGGGACGCGAAGATCACCATGCTTCCCGCTGGAAGCTCGGGCAATAGACTGACATCGTACTCAAGATCAGCATTCAAGGGCCAAACCTCGTAAGGAATTCCCTCATATTGGCAGTGGCTTTCATAGAGCGGAAACGATGGCCGAGCTAAGACAACTTTTCCACGGATGGCACGAGAGAATGTCTGCAGGATGAGTCCGATGAGATAATTCGATCCGGGACCCAATAAAATATTTTTGGAACCGACACCTATTTTTGCGGCAATTTTTGCAGCCAAATCATCAGCAAAGGGCGTGGGGTAACGATTCCACGGACGGTTTCTTAACTTCGATAGAACAATGTCCTTAACCTGATCAGGCCAATCCCAGGGACTCTCATTCTGATCAAGCTTTACCTCAACATCTGGAGCTTCCAAATGATATCCACGCGCCTTAAATAACGACGGGGTCATGAATTGTTCCAAAAATGCCTGACTGGGCTGTCGGACGTCACTCACAGATGCCTCCGTTTCTTCATCAAATGGTCATACAAGACAATACTGACAGCATTGGCCACATTCAAGCTGCGAACGCCCTCATGGAAAATGGGAATCTTGTAACCATGCTCAGGCCAACGTTCAAAGACCCATGGAGGAAGGCCGCGAGTCTCTTGTCCAAAAATCAACAAATCCGTTTCGACCGGAATCTCCGTGTACATTTTTGTTGCTTTGGTACTGAAAAAGGCAAATCGGCCGCCAAAGCGCGCCACGAGCTCCTCAAGATCATCGTGGATCTCAAGATCAAGGAACGGCCAGTAATCTAGGCCCGCCCTACGAAGATTTTTATCATTAGCGGAAAATCCAAATGGACGAACCAGGTGCAGACGGCACTGTGTTGCCGCGGCGAGGCGACCGATGTTACCGGCGTTTTGAGGAATTTCCGGACGAAAAAGGCATATCTCTGGATGCCCTTTGATCATGACGCACCAGGCCCCCTTGAAACATCGGGACGTGCTTTCACCGGCTTTAAAACAATACGAGATAAGGAGCGAATGCCGATAAAATTAATGATGAAGTGAATGAATATTGCCGGCCACAGAGAACCAGTCACATTGACTACCGAACCGAGGACAACGCCGGCAAGTATCGCCCAAAGTGTCCACGCTGAAATCCCGCCTTCAGGATCCATATGCAAGAGTCCAAACAACAAACTCGTAAACCAAAGCCCGAGAAAAGGCTGAATGGCACCGCGAAACAAAATCTCTTCTCCGACCGCAGACACCAAAGCAATCCAAAGCATCCCAAGCCAGCCTAGACCACCAAAGACAACGGCAAGTCGACGTTTAAATGTGACGTAAGAAGAAAAAAGATCTTCAAGCAGTCGTTGAACAAGAAGCAAAAAAGCAATGGATGCAACAATGATTGAGATCGTTGTCTTGGTGCTATATTGCAGGGAGCCTAGCAGTGAGTGAACATTCTGGTGATACCACCAACAGATTTCAAAGCCGACTAATCCCATGACGAAATAAGCAATCGTTGAGGCCTTCAAAATACTTCGTCCAAGAGTGTTCCGTTTCTTGGGGCTCGGCTGCGGCTGCTGCGACATGATGTTTCCTGTAACCTTAAAAGATCCCAAGCGTTTTTGGCATCTACTCATTTCTTTTTGAAGAACTGTCCTGTCTTAACACATCGCCCCAAGGCTTCCAAGGTGATTAGCAAAAAATAAAGTCAAACCTCGCCTCATATTTAATCAACACACGCAGAATTTTTTATCCGCCACCACTCACGTAAACACACGCGCCAGGTCGTTGCTATTCCGTCGAAAAAAGGCGAAACTCGCCTCGGGCTGTTGATCAGGAGACTAACTTATGAAGCCTTTTACTATTGACAAGCTAAGTATCGGAAACCTCTCGACAACTGTCGCAGCAGATGAAATTTGTGTTATTTTATCGCCAGTTAGCGCACCGTCCTCATCGCTCGATGAACTCATTCGAAAAGCTTATTCATCTCTTCAACGCAAGTCCCACTACCTCACCGTTCACACCGGTTTTTTTGGTGCGAGTGATCGGCCCTGGGTTGCACCTGTTTTTACAAAGAACGGTCGTAACGCTCTCGAGAGACGATGGGTGTTCCACGACTGGGCGAAGTCGCTACAGACTACGTTTGCAAATAAGAAACTTTGCGTATTCATGACCGATGGCTGCACGACAGAAGACATTGTGCGCGTTGAAGATCTTATCACCCTTTTTGCGGGACCACTTTTCACCTCATCCAAGTGGAATGATGTTCGCGTCTTTGCAAGCGATCCCGACGCAGTCTCCAAGGATGATCGTCATTACAAACTTCGATTCGAACATCAGCTGGAATTTCGTCGCTGGGTTAATGAGAACCCGGATTCTTTGACCTCAATTGAAATTGGTGACAGGCTTCGTGACTTTGCCAACAGCAATGACTGTACTTTTACAACGCTAGAAGAGAGTGCGTTGCAGGACGAAGGCATGAACCTTTTGCTAGCTGTAGGGCAAGGCGCAAAAAAGTCGCCTCCTCGTCTGCATATTCTTAGTAAAAATCTCAACACGAAATCGTCACCCATTGCCCTCGTTGGCAAAGGTATTACATTCGACACGGGTGGAATAAATTTGAAACCGCACGAATCGTTTGTGAACTGTATGAAGAACGACATGGGTGGGGCCGCGCTGACAGCCCAGCTTTTCATGGGACTGATCCGTAGCGGCTACGATAAACCAATAGTCCTTGCCATCCCAGCGTGTGAAAATGCTATTGACTCTCGCTCCATGAAACCTGGTGTCATCCTAAAATCAAGGAAGGGCAAATCTGTCATTGTAGAACACACGGATGCTGAGGGTCGCCTGATCCTTGCAGATGCCATGTCTTACGTGTGGGATAAGTTTTCTCCCTCCCACATGTACACAGCCGCCACTCTAACAACAGCATCACTGCGGCAATTCACAAACTTTTTTACACCTGTTCACTTCGCCTCTGACAAATTCAAAACTGACGTCAGCTCTGCCTCAGAAAAATACGGCGAAGCCTTTACGTTTTGGGATGACTTCCTGCCATTTCTAAATGGAAATAAAATCAATGCTGCTGACCTCACAAACATGGGACGCATGCCATCACACGCATCCATGGGTGGAGGCTCAAACGTCGCAGCCCACTTCCTTAAGGAATTTGCGGATGGGCCGTACACTCACATCGATATCTTTAATTCGATTTGGAACTGGTCGGGTGATTACCCTGGCGCCCATTACGGATGTACGGGTGCTGTATTTAACACCATGTGGCAGGCCATCGCTCACCAGTAGTCGGTAGCACCATAGGAACATATCTGAAGTTGAGGGATTGGAAAGTAACATGACTCAAAGCACTAAGCCTGCCAACCAGAAGAATGAGAAATTCAAGCGCGATGGTGCGCGATACGTTTGTGTAAAGTGTAAGGCAAAATATTTTACCAGAGAAGACGTAGAGAAATGCTTTGACGGGCACGACGCGAACACACCACCCAATCCTTAAACGACAGTAACGGATCCCTTAATTTTTTATCCTGCTTCGTTTAGCTTGATGGTAATTCCTCGCTGTTTTGCCGAGGCAACGAATGAATTTTTGTCGACAGCCTTGAAGAACGCGTCCTGCGGATCCACCACACCGTCTTGAACTAGCTTCAGCAAAGCGTCATTAAGAAGCTGATTACCCTCTGCCTTCTGGGTCATCATATGGTTTGCCAGGTGCTGGATCTTACCCTCGCGAATCATGGCACTGACGGCGTCATTGGAAATTAAAATCTCATGTGCTGCAACGCGACCACCGCCCTTTTTCTTCAGAAGTGTTTGAGCGACAACACCGCGCAGCGAGCTCGCAAGCATCGTTCTGATTTGGGCCTGACGATCGGCAGGAAACTGGTCAATGATACGGTCAACTGTCGACATGGCCGTCGTCGTGTGTAGCGTTCCAAATACCAGGTGTCCGGTCTCTGCTGTTTCAATTGCGATAGCAATCGTTTCAAGATCCCGCATCTCACCAATGAGCACTATATCCGGGTCTTCGCGTAAGGCTGCCTTCAGCGCTCTAGCAAAAGAACCTGTATGTTTATGCACCTCGCGCTGGTTGACGAGACACTTTTGCTGGGGATGAACAAACTCAATCGGATCTTCAATTGTAAGAATATGCTCTTTACGAGTCTTGTTGATTAGATCCAACATCGCTGCAAGCGTTGTTGATTTACCACTTCCTGTTGGCCCTGTGACCAGTACCAAGCCTTTGTTTAATGTACAAAGCTTGGTGATAGCTTGAGGAAGATTTAACTGCTCAGCCGTGAGTATTTGTGATGGAATGTGACGCATGACCGCACCAACTCCATTACGATCACGGAACACGTTAACACGAAAGCGACCGACACCACGCAGTTCGTAAGCGTAGTCAGTATCGTTAATTTTGGAAAACTCTGCTCGGTTGCGAGGCGGCAAAGTGGGCATCAAAAATCGCTGCATCATTTCAGGAGAGATAAACTCTTCACTCATACGCGTGATGTCACCGGATACGCGAAAAATCACGGGTTGCCCGATCGTTAGATGCATATCGGACGCCTTCAATTTCACCATTTCCTGAAGTAACGTGTCGATCGGGTTTTGACCATCACTCAAACTACCCTCTGAAGCCTCGGCATTTCCAAAATTAATCTCTTTTGGCTCTTCAACGACCGCAGACGTGACGATTGGAGCTGCCATCATAACGGGAGCAGGCACCGGTTGAACTGGAGCAGACGGCATGCTTTGAACCATGGCGGGCGCTGCCGCTTGCGGTTGATCTGCAGACTCTACTTTTTTCGCCACTGACTTTTTTGGAGTTGCCGACACACGAAACATACTGCTCGGATCTGCAGATTCCTTTACCGCTTGCGCCTTATCAGTGGTTAGGGGCATTACAGGCTCACTCTTGGGTGCTGCAGGAGCAGGCTCTGCGGCCACGGCTGCCCGCGGAGCAGCTGGTGGTTCGACCGCAGCGGAAACAGATGGAACGGGAGGAACTGGCGCCGCAGGCACTGCTAAAGGACTGGGCGGGGGCGGTGGAGCTATCGACCGAGGAGCTTCTGCCTCGGGCGGCATTGCGGCGGTTGCTACTCCAAAACCAGGTAGTGGCGGAGGTGGAATGGCTTGCGCTGATGCGAGCGCCGGATCGGGAGAAAAGGAAATTTTCCCTCCAGAGACTGGCGGTGCAGGAGGCACACTCGAGATCGGTGGAACTGACGAGGCTGGTGCTGGAGTTGCGCTTGCCAAAGGCGCAGGCACTTGAGTGCTATCTGACTCAAACAAACCACTGCCTCGCTGAGTGTAAAAGGAGATAGATAGAGATGGCGTCGTCTGCGCTCTGATTTTTAAAACACCCTGAGCGCCGATATTAAGGGCTCCCACTGCGTCGCCCAATTCAAAAACTTTATGCCCAGGGAGTACGACAGCTAAGATCCCTTTGATTTCATCTTCGGAGATAGGACCAGCAGGATCCTTTTCAACTGCCTGATTTTCAGTCAACCATTCGGGAGCTTCGCCAGCGGCCATACGAATACGCAAAGCTTGTTTAGCAAGCGCCGCATTCAGAACTGACTTTAATCTTTGCATACCATCGACTCCGTGAATTGCCTGAATACCCGGGAGCAACCCTGCCTTCGGGATCACTCCAGTTTTCGGATGACGATCCAGTTAGTTTAGATGTTTTGACAAGCCCACCCAAAATGCGTCAAGATTTCATTGGGTTCTGATATTTATCGAAAGCACTCAGCCCCACCCTGACTAGGGATCGGGCCCAGATTGCCGACAACTCGATACAGATTTGAGGTTTTCAGAAATAGTGGAGACATGTGGATGTTGCGTTCCATTTCTAACTTAGCCCTTGCGGTCGTTTTGTTACCAATTTCAGGTTTTGCCGCCGAGTCCTTTAAGCCGGTACTACCATTGGATAGTTCATGGAAGATGCCATCGTCCTCTGGGGATTTATCGGATCAAAAGGAACTCATTCCGAGCAACGCTGCGACGGCGAAAGCCCAGACTGTTTTTCGAGAATCCCTACAAAGGTTATCTCGCCCTATAAAACCCGCCGATCAAGCAAAAGAAATTGCTGCGATGCGTCAAGCAGCAAACAAATTAGGACAGCAAGCGCGCCTTATCGCCGAATTGACAGCTGCACGTATAATTGGAGGGCTTTCAAATACCGGGAAAAAAGCCGGCAAGCCCAACGGAAACTGGAGGCAACACCTCCTAGCTGCATGTAACGCAGCCGCAAAAATTGATGAGACCACTCACGAAAAAACTGCGCTGCAAGCTGTGACCATGTGGCGTCGCATCGAAGGTGACAGCGCCTCCTGGACTCTGCCACCCATCGACCTAAAGGCGCAGAGACAATTTGACTTTGCCAAAGCGATCACTGAGCGACAAGCCATTCAAGACTGGAGCAAAGGCAACGAATCTGCAGCATTCAAGAAATACCGCTCACTAGCCGTTACCTATAATGCTTCTCCCCAAGGAGCAGCCCTTGATATGCGCATCATAGAGCTCGAGCGTGCGAAGTTTCGCCAAGACAAGCAGGTCAGACGCTGGCAACGGGCACTCATGGACACCGCCGACAAATATCAAGACAAACAATTTTTAGGGGCTGGTAACGAGGGAAAAGTAGAGCGTCTCGTGAGCGCCGTGACCAAAATCCATCGCGAACTCATTGATTTTTTGATTCGCGAAGCATCCTCTTCTAAAGCAAGTGACAACCAGCGCAAAGAGGCTTTGACGGCAATAGAACGATACTTGAGCACAAACATACCTGATAACGAGAAATTTCGCGTCCGGATCGCCTCTGGCGAGATTCAATATCTCGCAGGCCAGCACAAAGCAGCGGCGAACACTTTTGCCGGGATCGCAAACGAGCTACAAGGCAACCAGGCCATCGACATCTGGAGACGAGCCATCAGGAGTCAGACCGAACTGGCAGATTGGCCCAAAGATGCGCCGTGGAACGACATACCCAAAGGCAGCCGTGAGGCCCGCGTCGTGTTAGCTGGCATGTATAAGCGGATCGATCGCGGTACTGCAGCAGATTGGGCCACAGTAGCACACGTTGGACTACTCCATGTCGCTACCGGAAACTCCGAAGATGCATTTGCAGTGTGGAACGAGAGGCTACAAAAATTCCCGAGTGGAGGGCATGCTGCCAGGGCTGCCGGGTGGATGGGGCAGACCTACATAAAATCAAAGAACTGGGATGCACTGGAATCCCTGGGTCGAATCATGACCAAAGCCAATCTCACAGCAATTCATCTTAAGACTGCCTATCGCCCCAAAGAGCTCCTTGGAATCGCACTGCTTGAAAATGGTCTTAACGCTTTGGAAGCAAATGACTACAAAAAGGCTATCGCAAAACTTGACGAGTACGTCAAAGGCTGGCGCGGAGATCGGCGCCATGACGAAGGGTTTTATAGCCTAGCAGTGGCTTATCACGGTGATCGGCAGTTTAGAAATGCCGTGACGACGATGGTCGCCTTTACAAAAATGCACACCAAGTCAAAATACCGGCATGACGCTCTTATTCAAGGAGGCGCTTGGACGCTAGCTCTCACATGGGAAGACCACGTTATGTATTTTCTGGAAACTCACGCATTGGAGTTTCCAAAAGATCGCCAAAGCATCTCATCTCTGCAAATTCTTGCCGATCTCTACATGGGAAGAGAAATTTATGACTCCGCAATCCGTGTGATGTCAATTTTAGTCGGTAGAAATGATTTAGATAACGGAATCCGTCACGATGTTGCGCGGCGGCTTTTGGACACTGCCGCTAGACATGGCTCTACAGCAACGGCACTAAGAACTGCCGACAAACTTCTCTCTAACTTCAAAAACGACACGCTCATCACGGCAACAGCCCTGTCGGTGAAAGCAAGAGCTTTTGCAGACCAAAGAAATTTGCAAGGACTAAACCTAGTTGACAAGCAGATCCGCGGACTCGACCAAAGCCTGCCGGGAGTTTCAGAGCTAGTGAGTGAAATTCGGTTTTTATTGGCAGACACGTCCGCACTTAATAAATTCAAAGAACCCGTCAGCAGTCTGGCCGCGCGTGATCCCAAAGGACAGCTTGAAAAAGGCTACGCTGAGTTCACGGAACTGGATCAGCTTTACAGATCGGCCTGCTTGCCAGTTAGAACCGGCTGGTGTGGGCCAGCCATGCATCGCTCGGCGCGACTTGGTGAAGAGTTTTTAAAAGCTTATGATGATCTTGATATAGCAAAAACTTTGGACCCCGAGGATGTCACTTCATTCAGAAATCGCAAGAAGACCATTATTGAAGCCGTAGACAACCTAGTGCTTGAGTCCGATGAAAAATCATTAGAACAAGCTAAAGCCGGCGCAACAAATCCAGACTGGACGACTGCGATCATGTGGCAGAACGGCAACGACTGGAGTCATCCAAAATTCACAAGCGACACCAGTGGACACTTCATTCAATGGCACGCACGCTAGGAGCAAACTTCATGGTTCACAGCTTAATTATTACGATAGTCATGACACTCGTTGGATGCAGCAAATCAATCATGACGCCAAAAGAGCAGGTATCACCATCAGACGATACGAACATAAGCCGCAGCACCGGTGAATTGATCATGGTCCAGACCGGTAGTAAGAGTCCTGTAATTTCAAAATCTGGTGCAAATTTTTGGATTGAGCAACGCGATGCCGAGGGGGCATCGAGCGGAAAACTGTCAGGTCAACTTGCATCAGGCGAGTGGCAATCTGCTATTTCAGAGGCTCGCCAATTGTTAGAGATAAAACCGGGTGACGAGGGCCTTCTAACAGCACTCGGCGCTGCATATGCAGCTGGACGAAATTATGAAATGGCAGCCTATTATGCGAGCCAGGTCCTAAAGTCCGAGCCCTCTAATTCAGATGCCATGAATCTATTGGGACTACGTATTATGATGGCGTCTGCAAACCGGAGGAGTGACTATGACGATGCTATCACATGGTTTCGCAAAGCCATGGACAGTGACGGCACTCACGTCGCAGCGGGTTTAAACATGGGTTATCTTCAACTTGATTTGGGTGACACAAACGGCGCTCTGGAGACATTCGCGCAGACTTCGGGACGCTGCCAACGTTGTTTTGATGCGCAGTATGGATACGGCGTCGCAGCGTCACGAAGTTCTTCTTGGGCGAACGCAAAAAACGCATTCCAATCCATTTTAGAAAAAGAACCATCCCGCGCGGAGGCCCTTTATCAGTTAGCTTTGGTGCACAAAAACGGACTCAATGACGAGGCTCAAGCCATCAAGCTTTTGCAGGACCTCGTCAATGACGCCGATGGACGCTTTAAGACTGGCGGAGAGGTTAAGCGTGTAGCGAACATAACTTTAAGACGCCTAAAAGCATCTGATCGCTCTGCCAATCAGCCGTTGGAAACAATCATGCCTCGTGGTGGCGAAAAACCTGCGCGAGCAAAGTAAAAAAGACCACTCAACCAAACTTGAGCCCACAACTTAACCACCTATCTTTACTGGTATAATTTTATTCTTTAAAGGCATTCCCGACTTCGCCGAGGAGGAAGTTATAAAGAGCAGGAGACAATCCTGTAGGGAGGGATAGATTTATGCCACGCTCACACTCGAAGCACGTCAAAAAACTGGATCGCGAGGCCGTCATGATTGAGTTCGCGCCGATGATCAAGGGATCGATCGCTCAAATCCAGGAGCATAGCCGAATCCCCCTCGACCGCGAAGATCTGATTGCTGCTGCCTTGACCGGGCTAG
>JBIIGV010000077.1:0-13609 GCA_044236265.1 Oligoflexales bacterium | reverse complement strand
ATGAGTATAACCCAGAGAGCCATCGCAGTTTCCACATCCTGGCGGAGCGTAGCATTCGAAGCTGCCTTCAAAAAGAAATTAAAGCCACCGCCGACTTCTTCAGCCACGTTACCATTCAACCTGTCGGGCCTGCGGAAGCGACGCATCACATGCCCGAATTGACCTTCGGGTATGATTGGAAGGGGCACAAATACAACGTTCACTGATTTGAAACACAAAAGAGGTGGACTCCTGTTGTCCACCTCTTTTGTCTCATTCACATCACGGCAGTTACTGAACCTCGACCTTGGCTCGCTGCTGATTGCTCTTACGGGATCCATTTTTAATTGGCATACGCGCGACATGAAGCTTGTTAATATTTTTATCCCACACCCCAACGCGGATGGCGGTCAACTCCTCGCCTTCAAACCCTGGTCTTTTTATCAGAAAAGTCTTTTCTGTATTTGAACGCATAGAGAAAGTTTGCCCGACCGCAGGATTTTGAGGTTTTCCATCCGCGGACAGATTAAGATCCTGATGACTTGGCATATACATAACGCCGGTGGTTCCTCGTTGTACGTACTCACCTATAATCCAAACACGCCCCGACGCTTCACTGCCACCATCTGTCACTGTCAAAGTCACGCTCACCTGGTCTTCACCCTCACCCATCTTATGACGGATGTCGCGCACCATTATTCGTCCTTGATGTTGTTCAATACCCGGGAATTTAATTTTCTTTTTCTCCGGCTCGGAAATCACCGTCGCTGCGGCGCTGTTCTGCACCACTCCCCCCTCGGAGGACGCGTCTGATGATTTTTTTTCACTCTTTTGTGAGGCAATCACGCCGGGAGCTTGTTGTTCTCCCTGCGCCTTTGAATCACCCGTGGCACCCTCGGGCGTCGCCGTTACTTCAGCTTGACCGCTTGACGCTGTTGACGGTTGCTCTTTAATATCCGGAGTGGCAACAATTCCTGATTTATCAGCGCTTGCATTTGACGTCTGCTCAGGTTGTGTCTCTGTTCCGGATGAGGCTGTCTCACCGGCCCGAGTTTCACGACTCTCCTTGATGAGATTAAGAGTTGCCCAGAGGCTTAGAAGACAAATCCCAACCACCACAATCACTATTTTCTTTGAATTGGACACAATCGCCTCCTACGACCTAAAAATTTACAACAGGACCCGCGCCAAGATTAGTGCACATCATCATCAGGCTCAGCTTCCGGATCCAGATGCATCACGACGTCGACTCCCGGAATCTCACGCTTTATTAAGGTCTCGATACGATAACCAATTTCGTGCGCCTGGATCAGAGGTAGCTGATTCGGCAGCTTCAAATGAAAATCCACAAACCGGTTAGGACCTAGCGTTCGAGTTCGCAAACGATGCATTCCTTTTATTTCCGGAATTCCTGACTGTACCACTATTTTTTGAACCTGTTCCCGCAATCTGGGATCAACCTGAGTATTCATCACATCGCGCACACTTTCGCGCAAAAGTGGATATGCTGCCCAAAGTAAAATTGCGCCAGCAAAAAACCCAGCGGTAACATCAGCCCAGGGTGTATCAAACCACCAAGATACGCCCACACCAACAATCGTCACAAGATTTTGTAACACATCACCGGAGTAGTGAGCATAGTCTGCGTCCAAACTCAGACTACGCTGATCCTTTTCTTTAACAGCCCGACGAGATTTTTGGAGAATGAGAGTGATCACAAATGCGAAAACTGTAGACAAAATCATAATGACAAACGCTACGGGCAACCGATCAACACTAAGGTTCTGAATACTCTTAGGCGAAAACACGCGATCTAAGCTTTGAAAAAGAACTAAGATTCCCGATCCTGCAATTAAAACGCCCTGCACCATGGCCGTAAGCACTTCAAATCCACCGTGCCCATAGGGATGCTCTCGATCAGGTAGCTCTTGCGACAGTTTGGATATTTTGAAGTTCACAAATGAGAGAATCGAGTCGACAGCTGAGTCGAGAAAGCTTGCCAGGACCACAACAGAGCCAGTCCACACAAAGGCAAAGCCCTTCGCGAGCGCTAAAATTGCACTAATCACCGCCGCCCACCGCAAGGCCGTCATGACAAATCCCTCCGGGCCGTATCTTAACATAGGCCAGAGGTCACGATCCAACATCATAGCGTTTTAAAGCCAACTAAGGTAAAATTATAGGCTGATGAGGGGAGCCTAAGATAATGATTTCAATGAAACATGCGATATCAGTTTTAGCATTCTTAGGCATTTTTCACTCAACGCACGCTCACGCAAAAGGCAGCATGACCAAAGAGATGGGGATGAACCTGCATTACGAGTCATTGAAAGCCCCCACAGGAAGTCTGGCGTCTTACTCTTTGAATGGTTTTTATCTGGTGCCGGCAAAAGCAATATGGGCTGGCGTAGAGTTCCAATACGGAAAAACGTCTAATGCATCATACAGCACCAAAGCCCTCGAACTGGGCGGACTGATCAAGTATTGGATCATGGATCCAGGTGATGGTTTTGCGTTTAATTTTTTTGCCGGACTGGCGGTTGGCAATGAAAACGACGGGTTTAAAAACTACTCCACATTGACTGTGAAAACTGGTCCCGAATTTGCCTACTTTGTATCCGACAGCGTTTCCATCTCAACCCGCATTCAATATGCCATGAGAAAAACTGACACCTCTTACACTGGCTTAAGCGTCAGATCCGGATTCTCCGTGTTTCTCTGATTTTTAAAAGCTTAACGGATCCGCCTCGATTATGCCGCGTCCGATGACGATCTTTCGATCACGGTGCCCATCTACTTCAAATTCTCTTTTATCAATTATTCGAATTGATCCACTCCAACCATCATCTCTCCAGTGAGATTTTTCTGAAAGAATCACTACATAGCAACCGACAACGGGACCTTTAGGCCGATAATGGTAATAAGATCGATGATCCTGATCCAAGCTTTCAACTAACGGATTTCCAGGCAAATTCGCCGCCACTTGAGCAACGGTGAACCACCTTGGCGCTGCAAACACAGGTCCGCGGTCACATGTTCGAGCTTCAGTCGACCCTTCTCCAATCCATGCACGATCAAAAATGTAACCAGTGATTACACGATCGCGCGATGCATTTTCCCAAAGCGTCATTTCGCCCAACGGACCCGGTCGATCACCCGTCCAACGGAGCAGCGTGCGACGCGCGACATCTGAGGACATAAAGAGCGGCAAAAAGACACAGAACACGACGCCGTAAATTCGAGCTGTCCAACGCATTGCGGCGGAATCTGCAAGAACTGGAATTATAATCGCGCACAGAAGCCAGAAAGAAGGCATCGACCAATGAGGCAACGTTTGCGATGTAAACGAAAAAATCTTCAAGACAACGAGCATCGGCAGCGCCGTCCAAAGTAATATACTACCTTCATCCTTCCACGTTTTTCGACGCGTCTTCCAGGCCAACCACACGCCAATTAAAACTGCTGGCCCTAAAAACACGGCCTCACCAGCCAAAGTTCTCAAAGCACGAGTCATGCTAACGCCACCACCAGCCACACCGCGTCCGGCTTGATATCTAAATGAGGCCCAATCATTTGTAGCATTCCATAAAACCACGGGCGAAATGGTGACCAGACCTGAGATCATCACCGAAATCCAAAACGGCAATTCTTTTGTGAATGACTCCTGCCGCTTCCAGAATAGCCAAGCTAACAGTCCCCCACCGATCAGTGCAGCATGATATTTACTGATCCCTGCACCGCCTAGAAGTAACCCGAGGATCACCCCGGACCACCAAGGCAGATGGTCCCGTCGACTGATTGCAAGTACAAACCAAACAGCAGCTGTGCTGAATAGAATCAAGCCGACATCAGGCATCAGCATGATGCCACCCAGAGAAAAGGCCGGAACAAATTGAGACACAAGAATAACCGCTCGCGACTCCATCGTGGTCAATACACGACGGGTTAACCGCACGACCAAGGCCCCAAACATTAACGTCGTTGCAAGATGAAGCAGCGGCACAAGCAAGCGCCCCTGAATGGGGCCATCAAGCCAGGTAAAAGTCAACAAACGGGAAAGCCAGGCAATCCAGGCCACAAATGGAGGATGGTCAAAAAAGCTGAGCTGTGGACTTCGCCCCCAATCCCAATAGTAGGCTTCGTCATTTCCAAACGGGATATGCGTGGCGGACCATAAACGCAAGCAAAGCATGCCAATGAGCACTGGCCACCATAATCGCGATGTCGTAGCGGAGTAGACGTCACCCTTCAGCGCCTGCCAAAGCTTAATGTTCCCTTTGAGATTATTCCATGCAGGCCGCCAGCCCCTCGAGACACAAAGAGCTCGAAGATTTTGATCAGAAAACGGCAACACCCAATGCCCAGCGACGGCAGCCGCAGGCCGTAGCATAAAGTCGCGTTCAAGCATCCGCGGATGCGGTACAGTCAGCAGACTGGAGTTACACTCGACTGATTCGCCAGATTCGTTGCGAATAAGCAATACATCAAGATCAATGGTACGATTACCCCAACGCACATCACGAACCCGCCCAAGCCGCGTTTCGACATCGAGAAGTAGACGCATAAAATCATCTGGATTGATATCGCCAGTGCAAATGAATGCTCCATTCAAAAACACTTTATCAGCAGCCCCAATCGGCGATGTGTCCACGAGCTCGGATTTGGCGTCAATCGTAAGGCCACGTTCACTAATCATCGCTAGCGCACGATCAACCGTCTCTCGACGGTCGCCAAGATTACTTCCAACTGAAACTAGGTAGCTAAAGAGAGCCAATTGATCACTCACAAGCCGTTTGGATGATTTTTAAAGTCAACAACACCAGACTCGCGAACCAGCGTTAAGGCACGACCATACTGCAAAAGAAGACGCAAACAATAATCAAGACGCTCACGAGTCAGTCGATCATCCTCTGACGCCGCTGTATCGTCATTGAGAACCTGCTCAGCATTTCGCACAATCATGTGATCAGGGATCCAATTAATGCGTGAGTTTTTGTAAGAACTCGTTCGCAGCTCAACAACAGGGTAACTTCCCCCTCGACCGCTACTTACACCAACGATTAATCCTGGCTTATGGCCAATTTCATCTTTTGTTGCTAACAGAAAAAAGTTTTTTAAGGCCGCAGGAGCCATCCCGTGGTACTCCGGTGCGATTACGACGAATGATGAACACTCTTTAAGCTCCTTGGAGATTGGCGACCAAATATTCTGCCATGAAGGGTCACCGCTCCAAACGCCCTCATCCCAAAAAGGAAGCGGGGTGGCTGCAAGGTCTAGCACAAAAAATCCGAGAGACGGATCCACCTTTTTAAGGGATGACTGGACATACCGTGCAACCTTAGCACTCTGGCTAACTTTACGCTGACTACCAACAATAATTCCAACCTTCATAGTTAACCTCAAGGCCTCGCCGATCAATGTTTTATGCCGAAATGGTCCCGAAGAAAGGTTGTCGCGAAACGAACGCCGAAACCGGTTTCTTCAGTTGGGACATGCGCTAAACCACCACTGTGCTCAATCGCCGAGAGATCCACATGGACCCAAGGTGAATGATCTCCGGCAAAATGCATCAAAAACTGCGACGCTTCGATGTGATCCACACCACCTTTTTCCCTGCATTGTTTGTAGTCTGCCACAGTGCTCTCGAGGCATTCTGCGAAGTCCTTATCCATCGGAAACGGCCAAACCCTCTCACCACTTTTTTTACCGGCTTTGATCAAATCGGCATGCAATTCATCACGGTTTGTAAACACTCCCGAGTAAGTCGTCCCAATGGCGCGCATACACGCACCCGTCAAGGTCGCAAAATCCATCATCAAAGCTGGTTTTGTCTGGGCTGCAAAATGCAATGTATCTGCCAGCACCATCCGTCCTTCAGCATCCGTGTCAATGATCTCAATGGTTGTACCCTTCATCGATGTGATCACATCATTTGGCTTGTAAGATTTTGGACCAATCATATTGTCGGCCACAGCCAAATAAGCCGTAACTTTTACGGGCCATGACTCCAGTGATGCGACATTTAAGACCGCCAGAGCAACGGCACTTCCAGCCATATCACCGTGCATGCCAAGCATATAAGCTGACGGTTTCAAACAATGGCCTCCGGTATCAAACACCATTCCTTTACCAACTAGAGCGAGATGTTTAGCTGATTTTGATTTTGGGGTGTACGTCAGTTCGACGATACCGTAGTCCTTGTGTTCAGACCCTTTGACAACAGCCAAGAATGCGCCAGCTTTCATTTTTGTTAATGCGTCATGATCGTGATGTTTGAAAGACCATTTGCGCTCTTTGCTCAAGTGACGCAGATAATCTATATAAGCTTTACAAGTCAGATCATTGCCGGAACGTTTTGCCAACCAGCGCACGAGATTGGTCCCCGAGGTTGTCGCATTCAATGCGCGGGCAACTGAGCCCTCCACTGAGGCGACGCGCGGCGTTCCAACAACAAAGACTACAGAGAGATCTTCTGCCTCGTCATCCTCAGATTTGTCTTTTACTTTTTTGGGAGTTTTGTACTTCGGAAATTTATAGAGCTTGGCAGCCGCCGCTGAAATCCACGCATCTGCAATCTCGTCACCCTTGGCACCAACATTGGTCAGATCAACTGCGAGATTTTTAACATGCGCATCAAATACGACTGAATCAACGTTTTTTCGAGCGATAGTTAGCAGTTCAAACAAACTGCATTTTAGGTCAACACACAATACCCCTTTACGTATGCCGTCAGCGCCATCAAATACGAGGGATGCCCCCGGCTTGCCTGTGAACTTTCGCTTCTTGGCGACAGTCAAAAATTCAGCCTTAAAACTAGCTGGCAGGGTTTTAGCTAAGTTGTCAGGCTTAGAGGGTTCCTTACTATCCACAGGCAGTACGACCAGCATTCCATCCGGACTTAAATCTCCAAGGGATGTAACCACCTCAACTTCAAGGGAAATCGGCTTCATAAAAACTCCATACTCTCTAAGCCCGCTTTAATTCGCTAAGCAGTCGAAACGACTCATATAATTCGGCCCCCCAAGATACCCTTCAATGCAGTGTCCATCAACCTAAAGAACAATCGGATGGGTTTCTAATTGAGGCTGTGGAATGCGGGAATAAATCAATAAATTCAGTTCATTGAAGGGCCAGCGAAAGAATGTCTAATATTCGACCTTACCAGTGCCGAAAACCTTCTGACTGGTTCTCAGGAGGTTCACGGTATGCAGATCACACGTACAACAACTGCTCTTACGGCGCTGTTTTCTGTTGCTATCCTGCTAGCTAGCTGCGGCGGTACCTCAATGTCTGGTGGCGGCAATAACCTGATCAAAAAACGTGAACGTAAAGAGGGGAACAATGAAGCCGATAAAGAGGCGAAGGATCCGAAAATTGTAACCGGCGCCTACCTCAGTTGCGAGGTTTCCACCAAAGACCCCCCCCCTCCGGCCAACGACGCGGTCGGATGTAAATTTAGAACTCCCGAAGGAAACCTCATTCTGCCGACCGCAGAAAATAAGGTTAAGTTTTTCAAAAGTGTAAACGGTGGAACATATTCGGCTCCGACCAAAGAAAATACAGCATCGGGCTACCAGGCCCTATTTGAGTTACCTAAAACTGAAACGGCTCGTTCTAGATTTATTGTCGCATACAAAAACAAATCTGGAATGGATGAGCTTGTATGCGAAGGCGCGAAGCTTCCCTGTACAAAACAGGCGTCGATGGAGGCCCAACCCACTTATATGGCGCTTAGAGATGTCTCGGGCGTATGGGTCGCAGACGGTTTTGCGGGCTCAATGATCAATGCGCTAGATTGGCTTCAGCCACAGCGTTTTTGCCATCCAGACGGCTCACTCAAAGAGGGCGATGCGCCTGTTAAGGAAACTAGCTGGCTTCCGTTTGTCGGATCTCCTAAAATTGAGAGAGCGAGTGGCGCGTCGATTTCGCGTGAAAAATTCTGCGCAAAGTCGGTCCAAGCTGACCTTGGATCCGCCCGGCGGTTTGCCAATACAGAAAATGGCTGTCACGTTGCTTTTTTACAGAAAAGAGGCAACGATCCAATTGATCTCATTCACTCAAATACAGGAAGTAAAGAGATCAAGAGGGACTATTTCACCATTGTTGTCCCGGAAAGCAAGATGACAAAACAGGAAATTGAAAGCACATTAGCCGCATTTTCCTGTTCCAATTAGAGTAAAATTATAATTTTTACAATTAATGACATCCTTCAATTTCATGATATAGTTTGGCTACCTAGTTGAGGGGAGTCCGAACATGTCCATGAAGCAAATTCTACATAATCTTGTGCACCGTCAGTCAGGCTACGTTGAACTGCGCTGGCACAAACGCACAAGCCAGTCTTTCGTTGCCACCAAGGGTCGCGTCGATGTCGCCAATACATCGACAACTGAAGGAGTTGGTGTTAGGGCACTCGTCGACGGCGCTTGGGGATTTGCGGCCACAGCAGATATTAGTGAGCCCTCTATCAAACGAGCCATTCAGCAAGCGCAAGCCAATGCTGCGCTTCTCGCAAAAGCTCGCAAGGGTCACACGATCGCTCTAAAAACAGGGAGACTTTGCACCAAGGATTTCGTGGGTGATGGATTTGCAGAGCTTCAACAAATGCAAATTGCTGACAAACTCGGGAAAGTCATTGACCTCGAAAAACAACTCGCAAAATCATCCCAGCGTATGCACACTGCAAAAGTTCGCTACACCGAATACATGGAAGAAAAAGCCATTGTCACGTCTGACGGCGCAAACTGCTCACTCAAAATCGCACAACCTGAATTATCCTTATCTGCCATTGCCGAAAAAGACGGACAGCGCGCCACCGGCGGCAAAGGCGCTGGCGTCAGCGGTGGATGGACATGCCTCTTCAATCACCCCACTCTCAATCACGTCGTTGATGACATCGCCAAGACCACGGTCGATTTGCTGGACGCAAAGTACCCAGAAGGTGGCCGCAAGAAAGTGATTCTTGCTCCCGCTGTTGTTGGACTCTTATGTCATGAAGCCATTGGACACACAGTTGAAGCTGACTTTGTGAAGGCCGGATCGGTAGCAGCAGGCAAAATTGGTCAAGCAGTGGCAAGCCCCCTCGTCACGATGGCCGATAGTGGTCAGGAGTCGATTGCGGGCTACGCCGTCGGAAATCTGCCATTTGACGATGAAGGTGTTGAAACTGAAAACACGATCATCATCAAAGACGGCAAACTCGTTAGCTACCTGCACAACCGCGAGACTGCCGCTGAATTTGGAGTCAACCCGACTGGTAATTCAAGAGCCTGGCTTTTCTCCGATGAGCCACTCATAAGAATGCGAAACACGTACCTGTTGCCGGGCCAATCAAAATTGGCTGACATGATCGCTACGATGAACGATGGCTACCTGGTTGAGGGCGCTGGCAGCGGCCAAGCTGACAGTAACGGTGAGTTTATGTTCGGCTGTAGCCACGTTTGGGAAATTAAAAACGGTAAAAAGACAAATCTTCTTCGGGAAGCAACTCTCTCTGGAATTGCCTTTGATGTTTTGAAAACCGTCGACGCAGTCAGCTCAGAATTTCAGTGGGACCTCGGCACCGGTCACTGTGGCAAAGGACAACCAGCCAAAGTAGACGCCGGTGGACCTTATATCCGCTGCGAAATCAACGTCGGAGGTCGTCAATCATGAGTGAGACCAAAAACACCATCAGCGAACTCTCGCAGAAGCTCGATCGAGCTGCTCAGGCAACACTTGACTATGCGAAGTCCCAGGCGGCTGACCGCACGAAGGTTTCTGCAAGCTGCACCGTAGAGAAAAGACTCGTCGTTGAAAACAAAGAGTTTACTCTGGCTAACACCCTGGAGAGTCAAAAGATCGGGCTGCTTGTTCACAAAGACCAACGCAAAGGATCGGCTGCGCTGAACAACGCTCAAGAGCCATCTTTGCAGCGCGCTGTAACTGATGCTTTGTCCCTTGCTCGATTCTCAGTGCCCGACCCTTTCTTGATTATGCCTGCAGCAACCGAGGCTCCATCCACAAAACCATTGAGTTTTATGTGGAATGATCGCACCAGTGAAATCTCTCTAAAAGACTTGCAGGAATTTACGCAGGCGATGCTTGCGCGCCTCACCAAAGATAAACGGGTTGCGATTGACCGTCTTGAAGTCAGCACATCCTGTATGTGGCACGGCCTCTATAACTCGCTTGGCGTTAGACAAACTGAAACACAGTCGGCAGTTAGTTGGAGCTTTATGGGCATGGCCGTTGATGGCAATGACGTCAGCGGATTTGACTACGATGGCAGAAGCGCATACTCATGGGATGGATCTCTCGAGCTAGCCCTCAAACAGTGCGATGAGTTCACTGAAAAAGTCGTGAGAAATCTCCGCCCCATCAAAGCCCCTACTTACAAAGGTCTTGTTCTGCTCACGCCGCGCGCCGTGGAAGAAATTCTTCTTGGCACCATGCTTTATCACATGGCTGGATCCAGTGTTATGGATGGTAAGAGCCAATGGCACGAGAAGATCGGATCCCAGGTAGTATCAAATATGATTCACCTAAGTGACGATCCTCATAACGAACGCTTTTCTGGAGCTACCGCATTTGATGGAGACGGTTTACCCACCGCCAAAAGAACGCTGATCGAAAATGGCGTATTGATGACGCATCTTCACGATTGCTACACCGCAAACAGATGCAAATCAAAGTCAACGGCGACGTCAGGTGGCCCTTTTGCTCTCATGTGCAAACCCGGCAAAGATAATCTTACCGCCATGATGAACGCGCGCCCTGAGCTTTTAGTCGTCGATCGGTTTTCCGGAAATATTGATCCGATCAAAGGTGATTTTTCTGGGGTTGCAAAATCAAGCCGTTATTTCAAAAATGGCAAAGACGTGGGCGCTGTCGCTGAAACCATGATCGCAGGTAACTTGTTTGAGGTTCTCAACAAAGTCCAGGCCGTCTCAACCGTTACAGAAGACCTTTCAGGCTCGATGCAGATGCCGTGGATGGTGGTTGACGGGGTTAGCGTCACGGGAAACTGATCAGCTAACACAGCAGCCATACTCAATATCATAGGGTCGACTCAAAGCTAAAACCTTCGCCGGCTATAGCTAAACCAGCGTATTTACATGTTAATTAAATTAACTAGCGATCGCTAATTTATAGTGATAGACTAATCGTGTAGATAGCAAAGGAGCAATCTTATGGACGGTCTTCTACATTTTGGTCCCATCGTGTTGTTGTACTTTCTCGGTTTAGGTCTCATGGAAGTCTTGTGGCATCGTTACAAAAAGCGAGCCTACAATTGGACGGAGAGCGCTGTCTCCATCGCAGATATGATCATTCGTAATTTGGTTTTATTGGCGATCGGTGGACCTTTATTAGCCCAAATTGGACCTTGGTTAGAAAAATATAAAATCGCCGACATGCCCTTGCGAGTCGGCGATAGTTGGCAATGGGGTCGAGTTGCGCTGCTGTTTCTAAGTCTCGAATTTTTATACTACTGGTTTCATCGCTGGAGCCATGAAATTCGATGGTTTTGGGCCACTCACGCTGTACACCACTCCCCTAACAGCATGAACTTTATGACCGCTGAACGCCTCGGATGGACGCAAAATATTTCAGGAGCCATGCTTGTGTTTGCTCCCCTCTTTCTCGCAGGATTTCACACCACAGACATTTTGGGGATGTTTTCACTCAATTTACTGTATCAATACTGGCTCCACACCGAGATGTTTGGACGCTTAGGTCCGTTAGAGCACCTATTTAACACACCCAGCCATCATCGGGTTCACCACGCCTCAAACCCCCATTATCTGGACGCCAATTACGGTGGGGTGCTCATTATCTTTGATAAACTGTTTGGTACATTTATCAGCGAAAAGCATGGCGAGCCCATTAAGTACGGCCTTGTAAAACCACTAAATTCACGCAATCCAATTTATGTAGCCCTTCATGAATGGATGAATATCCTCGAGGATATCAAAGCTCATTGGCGAGAGCCCGAAATTTTGGTCAAATATCTTTTTGACAGACCCGGATGGAGCCACGATGGCTCTAGAAAAACATCTTCGCAAATAAGTACGCCCACATGAAACAAAAACGCCGCCTAGGCAGGCCGCCAAAAAGCGACAGCCAAAATCGCCGCAGAGAGATTCTCTCTGCGGCTCTCGATTTATTTTCCCAACAAGGTTTTGAAGCAACATCCATCCGGCAGATTGCAAGCCAAGTTGGAATTAGCGACCCCGCACTTTATAGTCACTTCAAGAGTAAACAGGAAATCCTCGAAGATCTTTTTGAGCTTTTTGGACCCAAAGCCGTTTTTGCAGCCTCCGAGAATTTGGATGTCCTTTCAGCCGCAAAGTCGCCATGGACCTTCGCCGAGAATGCTTTAAACAAGCTGGCGGAACGGTGGTTTGATCAAGAAGAAAATAAATTTTTTCGATTGATGCTACTTGAAAATCTCACCGGCAATATTCCAAAGCATCTTACGCTGGACGCCATTCAAAAGCCTATGCGCCAGAAACTCACCGAGCTCGCTGCATGGCTAATCAAAAACGGTATCGCCGTAAAAACTGATCCCGAATGGATGAGCACTCAGTTTACTGCGCCGATCGCGGCCATCAGAACTGAGGTTGCTATCGATCCCGAGCGTCATACCCTGCCTGAAATAGCACAACGTCTTCGGGACCACTTAAGGCAGTTCTCTGGTGTTTTCTTACCGGGACTCAAAAAGCTGAACGAATCTAATGATCGCCAGTAGTTGGTATATTACGAGAGCACCTGTTAGGTCTCTGATTGCCACCAATATCACAGGCAACCAGCAGCAAATCTCGTTTTAACGCCGAATAATACTGTACATTCAGCACCTTGACAGACAGACTCAGGATTTAACGTTGGATGACGAATCCCTATTGTAGGGAAAAGAAGGGGGAACTTATGTGCATCATATGCCTTGAATATCAAAAGCATCGCGACATCGCCGATGCGAGGGTTATGCTCCTTCGGGCCCGGGGAGAACCCAATAATATCGACAAATCACATCTTAAGGAGATCGAGGTCCAGCTAGATAGTGACGAAAAAGCCGCTAAGAATGCGGCAAGCTCAAATCCTTGAACCTGAATTTAAGTTCTAATGTGAGCGACTTCGGTTGAGCGCATCAGAAAGTCCAACCTAATTGCATCTTCAGCACATAAATCCTCGGAAAATAAGTCGCCACATTGAGGATTTTGTCGATCCGCTCTCTTTCCGTCCCATTCGAAGCCTGATCTAAAACGGATGACTCCTGGTTTAACGTAAAAAGTGGTTGTGACCAACCAAGCCAGTCAACGCCATATGTAAAGCCTTTCCCGATTGTCCACCGATTTCCTAGGCCCATATTGATCCCAATGGACTCGAGACTCAAAGCACGACCAGATGGAGCCGCACCGTTCGAGAGCTTTGATAACGTCTCATCGCCGAGAATGACATCAAACTTATTCCAACTCAAACCAAAATAACCTGAAAAGCTGTTAGTGCCCCAAAAAGACCTTTTAAAAACGGAAACCCTACGCTCTCTGAAAGAACCAAGATCCACAATCCCAAGTGGTGCAGAAACACGGCCTTGTAGATATTCGAGCTCCCAGCTTTTATCTTTAGACTCATTAAAGATCAGTATGAACCC
>JBIIGV010000089.1:0-11867 GCA_044236265.1 Oligoflexales bacterium | reverse complement strand
TGCGCAAAATTGTGACCGGGTTTCTTGATTTGCGTCTGTATCACCCGCTATAATTACAGGTAGACATAAGCTCATCCAGCCGTCGCTTCAACTATCGAGGAGAGTAGAGTTATGAACTCCGCGCCAAATCAGCCCAATAATAATAATACTTTCAATTCTCAGCCGGCAACTGGCACTCAGAGTAATCCCTTTACTGCGGATTTGAAGGGTGAGTTCACGAGTAACTTTGGAACTAACACCAATGCGGTATCCCAGATTTTTAAGGACGGAAGCTTTGGTGGATCCAACAATAAAAAGTACATCATTTACGGTGTTGTTGCTGTAGTTGTGCTTGTGTTGGGATGGGTCCTTCTTAGTGGTGATGAGGCGGCAGACACAGAGACTGCTGTTGACGAAGCTGCAGAAGAGGTTGGAGAAGATACAGAGACTGGTGCTGGTGAGAAGAAAGAAGACGCTGCTGCGACTGATGCGGCTGCGCCTACAGATGCCGCGGCACCGGCTGATGCTGCTGCTCCTGCTGATGCTGCTGCGCAACCTGCAGCGACCGGCTCTATTAGCTTGACTGCTCCAGAAAATGGCGCATCTCTCAACTATGACGAAACCCAAGGCTCGGCGTCTTTCACTTGGAATGGTGGCCCAGGAACTATTGTTTTCTCGCGCCACAACAGCATGCAGCCCGAAGTCATGCGCGTTAAGGTCAGCGGGTCTTCCTACGCATTCCATCACCCATGGCCAGGCCAATGGTTCTGGAAAGTAGAGTCTGAGGGTGGGGCAAGTGAGGTTCGCTCTTTCTCAGTCAATCCCCCGGTTCGCCGTAATGTGGCTCTTACTGCTCCTGCTGCCGGAGCTTCAATCGCTGGTACAGGTGGAGTCGTATCCTGGACAGAAGATAAGGGTGTTGCGTACTACCGCGTTGAATTGAATCAAGGTGATGATTGGTCTAATCCTCAATTCAAATTTTCAAGCGCAGGCTCTCAGGTTCAACTAAATGGTGTGCCAGCCGGACAGTATAATGTGCGATTGGGAGCTTTCTCGGAAGTTTCTGGGCGTTGGGAGTTTACACAACCAATTGCGATCACTGTTCAGTAATTCGTCGATCTCTAAAGACAAAGCCATCGGATTATCCGGTGGCTTTTTTTATCTGGAAGATTCCTTTTTTTTTGACTTGCGTCGCCAAGCCATGACAGAGTGTCGGCTACATGGATAAGTCTGCTCTAAGAATACATTATCGATCAATGCGCCGCACGATTTCCTCGGAAGACGCCAAGTTATGGTCCGAGCGGTTGGCTGAGTGCTTACGTCTACGACTTATGCAAGCCAGTTTTAACGGCGTCCTGTTTGCCTATCTTCCCACTCCAGGGGAGCCAGATCTCCTAGATTTTATGCGGAGCGCGCGAGCACAAATCGCGGTACCAAAGGTGGTGGGGAAGGGGTGTATGGACTTCTTTTTATGGAGTCCTGGGGATCCTGTAACCAGGGGACCATTTGGTATCTTAGAGCCTCTGGAACTGACGCATCCTGTCTTTCCAAAATCTGGTGACGTAGCTGTGATTCCTGCACTTGCTATTGATCGTTCTGGATTCCGCTTGGGTTTCGGAGGAGGCTACTACGACCGTTGGCTGCATGAGCATCGTAAGAGCCTGGTCTTTACCGCTGGTGCTGTATTTCCACCCTTTATTTTTGACGGGCAATTACCGCGGGAGTCTTTTGACGAGAGGGTCGACTTCCTTCTATGACATCCTGAACTATCCAGAGTCGACATCAGCAGCGGTATAGTTGAGCGCTTAACTCAACGTTCTGTTTGAAAAATAACGATTTATGGTCTGATGCTGATGCTATTTACTTTAGACGAGAAGATATCCCGGATTAACGCAGTGGATTGTCCTGTTATGCCGTTTATTTGCATGATGGTTCCTGTGTCCCAGTTTGGCGCCAACAGGGAATCAGGCTCAGTACCAGCAATCAATTCTTTACTGCTCCTATTAAGACCAAGGACAGATGTCTCGCCAATTAAATCAAAGCATGAAGATATAGTAGTACCGTCAAAGGCACACTTTACTAAAACTGGGTTTGTTGAATGGCTGTACCTGACAAAAACGGACTCGTTGGATGCTACGATGCCCGCGACAGAAGCGGAAGACAGAGCCGGAAAACTTGATCCAAAATTATATGAGCTGAGACAAACATTTTTGTGGTCGTAAACATTCAGTCTTGGGGTTGTCGAGCTAGAGTTACCGAGAATCATACGGTCACCTGTGGAGTTCCTAGTTACATAGGAGTTACCCGCCAAGGGACAATTCGATGAAGACATCAAGTGAGGACTTCCTGATCGTACTGCGCGAGAAAATGAAGCGTCCGTAGAGATGGCCTCTAAAGATGCTGACATCTTCGCAATCAAAACCAACGGGGAGCTAGCAAATCCTTGACTAAATAGTTTTGGAACGCTGACCAACGATAAATTGATATCCTTATACCAGTCTGCATCGATTGATGAAACGGAGTCGGCGGTAAATGAGACTTTCATGATCTTTTCGCCCTGACTTCCAGGGTCAAAGAACGCTAGGAGCGTAGAGCTATCAAGCCAGGTCATGGCCGTCACAAACCCAGGTCCGAACCGTGTGAGATCGATGAAATTTATAAAGGTTCCATCTGAAGTGTAAGCGGAAATTGTCTGAGTTGCGGCTGATGCCAAATAAATTTTCCCACGGGGAGAAACAGGTCCGGAAGGAGTTGTAGGCGATGGCGAAGACGGTATTGTGTCTACAGGTGCCTTTGGTGGTGTATTTGAGTTGGCACCAGTAGGATTGATGTTGCTGGAATTTTGAGGAGTGGAGTCGGCTTCGCCCTTTGAACCTTGTCCGCCGCAGCTTGCGAGAGCAAGCAACATCAAACTGGAAAAAGCTATTTCTCTTAAGACGCCCATAATGCCTACCCTAAATATGTTATTTAATTTCAAAGTACGAGGAAACTCGGTTTGGGATGAGTCACGCTTGAAGCGTTTTGTAAATTGTGGATGATTATAAGGTGTTAGCGAAAACAGCTTGGCGAATGACAAATGACATCAAGCATCATCAGAAAAAAAATTTTGAATTTGTAGCAGTTTTCTGTTTCCACAGAACGACTTCATACACTGTATTTGACGAGATATGTGTACAAAAGAAAAGTTTTAAATATTTGCATTCCCATTGCAAAGTGACCTGCAAGTCACGGATGGTGTGGGTTAGACATCCAGTGTTACCTACAAGTAATGCTTTATTGCGTCTTTGCAAATCAAGGACAATGAAAATTGACTGAAAATCGATCCAGTCATAATTACCTGGCTGCGACAATCCATGACTTACATGTCAGCTTAAGTTTTATTTGACGAAGCCGATCAATGGGTACTTTGAATCGGTTTCGGTTGGGGGAATCATTATGCGATTATCACTATCTGCAGCCATGGCGCTTGTAATCTTTGGCTTGATTTCTGAGCAATCAGTTTGCGCAGAGTCCAATCTGTTATCTTCTGATCCATCTGCTTTTGCTACCGCTTCAGCAGGCTACACGGTCTATCAAAGCCAATTGGTTGAAAGTAATGAGCCAGTCTTAACTCATAATTATCGCGCAGGTGTTTTTGGGGGAGAAACCCGACAGCTGGCTATTATTTTGGACGTTGAGAATGGCAGCTATAGATTCCCTCTAAATGGATCACGCATTGATTCATCAGCAATCGACATTGGCTTTCGCTATGTATGGCTACCTTTTTTTGGCGGGCTGATCTTAAACAATTCCGAAATTCGTGTCAGTGCCCCTGAAGATACAGATCAAGATGGCCATCTTGATGTGGGGTCCCCAGCAAAAGACTATATGAAAATCAATTCGCGAGGTTTGGGTGCTGTCGTTGGTGCTAGCTACGAGGTTTCCAAGACCGCAACTGTGTTTTCAGAGGCGTCCGTGGTTGAGTCGCTGGGCGTAAATGAGAGTTATATTGAGGATCCTTTAACGGTTGAGGTTGCTGCCAGAAAGTCAATTCAACTCGGTCGAAGAATAAAGATGAATATCGGCGGTCTTGTTCAGATAACGAAAAAACACCTGGACTTCACATTCGGCTACCAGAAACAGCAATTACCGATAACAGCCGAGGGTCAGACATTTGTTGAAAATCAGGACATGATTTTTGCCGGACTCCGTCTCAGAGCCACTTTCTGAACAAGTGAGGCGCTGTAGTTTAGACGAGAGTCCCTATTTGTTATCAGGTCCGCCGGTCTACCGTCGAAAACCGATGACTCAAGTGCGATTCAAGTGAAGATCAAGTCCAATCGACTTGGGGACGTTCACCTCTGGACGCCGTAACCGTTTTCGAAATTATCCAATAAGTCTCGAGGATTAAGTCCATTTCGCCAGTTGGCAGGCTTGCTTTGCCGAACTGATATAACTTGAGTTTAATGATCGAAACGATTAGAAACTGGCCTCTCAAAAAGACTGATGAAAGTCCTGTTCCAGGACGTCGGCTACTGCTTAAGGGGGAGGGGCAAGTATGTATCATATTAGAATATTGTTACTTTCCCTATTTTGGGTAGCCTGCGTACCTAACAGGGTCCCCCCGGACCGGTCGAATGGTGTGGAATCTCCCGAGCTTAACCAAGACGTTGGTAGCGGGGGACGGGTTGGAAATGGGGGAAGTGGCGTTCTGTGTCGTTCGGACGAAGGTAAAGTAACGTCTATCGAGATTTTTGATTTCTTTGAAGCTCGCGCGATTGATCGAACACTTTCATTCGAAATATCTCATGATATTAGTGCCTCGACGCCGCTAGAGCAGGCGATTGCCCTCGCAAGATACGTTGTCAGTACACGGGTTCAGTCTTTTGATCAGGCGCTTGCGAGCTACCTTAATTGGCGTCTCGATCACTTTTTCGAGCAATCTGTTCTTAGCGACACTCCGCTGCCTCTCACGAATGATATTGAGCCCCTGCGTGCGGCCACACGTAATTGTCGGGCCATCCAGCTTGCGTTTACCCGGATTCCTGACCGATTGAGCCCTAAGAGATTTCACTTTTGGAAACTGGCATTTGAGCATCCGGCATTTTCCGAGTCAAATCGGGCAGCTCTTATTCTCCATGAGTTGATTTATGAGCTTACCGCATTGAGGGGCGCGAGCAATTCTCATGGGGCCCGATCAATGATTGTGCAGATTTTCTCTGGTCGCTACGTGGATACATTTAAGACCCGGGAGGAATACTTTTTATTCGCAAACGAAGCGAAAATGCCGTGGGCTGGTTTTAATAGACTGCCAGTGAAATTAGAGGAGCCTTTTGCATTCTGGGACGACAAAAACTACCTACAATTTGGTCATATTCTGCCGGGCGATTTTGTAAAGACAGCGATTGGGCCTTTTCGTGTTGCCTGTGAGGTGTTTTTTTTGAGGGATGGTACGGCGACCGCATTCTCGTTTGCACAGGCTAGAATGGACCCTCCAGGGGCAGAGTTTGAATTAAGTCTACCAGACGTTGGCGCAAGAAAGTTTACGATATTGCCTCATTATAATAGAGCGAACGGGAGTGACCTCGGACCGCCAAGCTGGAACGATAGCTACAAAGACCTCAATTGTCCAAGAGAGCCAAAATATCCAGTTATCGTCGAGGAGTCTCTAGGGTACGCCTTTTTTTCCAATATAGAGCCTCCTTTGGTGGCGTCTGGAACAAGTAGCTTTTTTAATTTTGAAGCTCACGTGAACTGGGCAGTTACCATACGTAATGGCTTGATAAGCGGTACGCCCTCCCAATATGGTCAAAATAGCCTGACTTTTATTAGTAAGCACCAAAATTCCCCGTGCCAGATCGAAAAGCTGACCGAATCTACGATTTTCTTGAAAGATTGTGTGGCCGATTTATTCAACTATATCGAGCCTCGAGAATTAAATATTAAATCTGTGGAGCGAGCTCCTAATCCTTTTATGACGGTTCGCCTCAAAAGCTCAGAAGTTGAATCCGGACTATGGGTTCCCGGACCGAGATCACTTGTAAATGAGCGAATCATGATAAAAAACGGTTCAAAAATTACCTTTGATGAAGAGCGCAGGATTCGTCGAGCGACTGTTTTGAAATCATCTTTTCCAATCTGTGTTAAAGGATCGGTGAATCGTGAACTTATCGATAGCCGTGATGGAATTGAACTGACCTTTGATGAACAAGGGTGTTTTGAGCAACCATAGAGCTCAGGATTGTAAATGGACTACAGGGATATTTTATCGGATCAGTTTAATGTTCGCCGAAAGGTTAATGCTCGGTATTCACTGCGCGCATTTGCCAGAGATATGAGCATTTCGCCGTCTCGACTCAGCGAAGTAATTAGCGGTAAAGGTGACTTATCTCGTGAGAGTGGTGAGTTGATTTGTAAAAAGCTAAACTTTTCCCCGCTATTATCTGCAGATTTTCTAGATTTGATTGATGCGCAAGTAGCCCCAATTGAGTCTGCACGAAAAGCAGCTCGTGAAAGAGTTGAGTTACGTAGAAATCACGCGGACAAACAGTATTTTGATGAGGGCCAATTCAGCCTTATCGCTGACCCGAAATATGTCCTGATTTGGACATTTATGGGTTTGCCCGCTTTTGATGGTTGTGCAACCACAATTGCACGCAGCTTAAAACTCGATTTATTTGAAGTTTTCTCAGCTCTGAAACGACTGGAAGCTTTGAAGTTGGTTCAATTGCAAAACGGAGTATGGACACACGTCAAAACCCAGTTTACAGCAGGGGACCAAGGTCCCTCTGACGATATTCGTAAATTTCATGAGCGTATGTCCCAGATGGGGCGCGCATCAATTCAAAATCAGCCAATGGATATCCGTCACCTGGATTCAATCGTGATACCCTTTGAATCGACTCGTCTTGGTGAAGTTAAGCAACGAATTGCCAATTTTGCCCAGTCTTTGATTGACGACTTTGGTCATGGCGGCGATTCTGTATACGGTATGTCTCTGCAGTTTTTTAAAATGGCCGATACAAATTCGCAACCACCCCAAAAAAACGATCAGTTACAGTAAGGGTTGGTCACATCGACGGGTGTATGGACTGCTAAGACCCCGATCGCAAACCGCTAAGCATCAATTATAATTCAAATTTTTATTTTCATATAAAGAGGTCGCGACCAAGTCCGACGTTCTCTCTCAAGACTGGCAGACCGCTAGTTCTACAAATATTGGAGGGAAAAATGAGTAAGATTTTAGGTATTTTGAAGGGGGCAGTTTGTTTAACCGCGCTCGTCTCTGCTAGCATTGCCTTTGGGGTTGAGAAAAATCTCGAGCTTATAGTCGGAGGTACCATTGGAGGAGCTCCGTCTTGGTTGGACAAGGATGGAAAGCCGATAACTCAGGCTTTATTGAACTTCGACGGGCAAGTGACTTCAGCTCCTGGTGACAATCGCGATTCTGATCCATTTACGGTTCGGTTAGCCAATATCGTCACTGGTTTTAACAATGTTGAAATAACCACCCCTAACAACTGCACAATTGGTGCGCAAAATGTAAGTCCCGAGCATGTATTTCTGATGGTAAATAACGTCCCAAAGCAGACCGGAGAGGTAGTTGAATTCACTAATTTGGCAGATACAACACTCGCACTGCGCTTCTCGGGCGCTGGCGGCTATGGTGATAAGGCTGGTGCAGTGTCCTGTGAGCCAGGTTTGATGGCATATCGTTATTGAGTGCAATTTGAAATTTTTTGAATGCTTTTGCTAGATATCCATTGAATGATCAGATCAAAACAGGTTTTTGCCTCGTCCTTTGACGAGGCAAAACTTGACTCTAGAGTCAATGATTTGCGTCTTGGGTCGATGATTTTTTCACTTGCGAGTCTAACAAACCTAATTGTTTTCTTGGTGTCGACGGCAGCTATCTTGGCAGAAATGGATGCTACTGCGGGCATAGCGAAGTCTTTCAAGTCAAACTCAAAAACAGCAAATTTTTCATCGTTTACGACGCGCGTTGTGTACGTGGGATTCGTTAGATTTGGCGTCTGGCTGCTGAGCAAAAACAAATAACCAGGCTGGTAGCTAAAATCAAATGATACAGCGTTGTATTTTGATTCTCCAACCTTATCCGGAGAAAAAATTGGCTTGAGTAGAGCATATTGCTTCGGGGATTTTATCAATTCAACTTGACCCCTTAGACTTCCGGATTTCATAATTTCTATGCGTTTAGGATTAACGTTATTGTCGATCTTTATCTGAAATATGTTTAGGCAATCGTCTCCATTCATTTCCATCCCATCTACATCACACTTGATATCAATATTCATGGCCAGGTTTCTTTGGAGTTGATTATGGACATGAAAATTTGCAGGTTCCGATTTGTCCAGAATATATTGAGACATTGGGATTATTACAGCTGCGCCCTGCCCGAACAAATCCTGGGAGGTCAGAACGAAAATCACTGACAGCAAAATTTTAAAATTTATTTGCATAAAAGTTCTCCTGCTTAATAAGAGTATAATAAAGAGCCAGTAGTAATACATCGCACAACCCCTGATTTGTTTCCGATCCCGACTGCTGATGCGATGTTTAATTCGAGGCGTAATATCTGCTGGGATGGGAGTGTCATCATGCTTCCATCATCGATTTCGGTGCCATTGCTACGAAGTCGTATCATGCCGTCGGCGACTGGAAAGTCCCCAATCGTACAACCTTTTGGACTTAGATAGCGAGCGACTGCAGGGTAGGTCTTGGCATTTATAAGACGAATATAGACGCTCCGAGACGTCACATCAGTATTTGCTATGTCCCGGGCAACAAGGCCATCAAAAGAGAATCGAATGTCCCTAACTCGCTCTCCCGCCAAACTCACCCAGCGCGGTAATTTGTGTACGAAGCCTCGAAAATTTATGCTGGCTATTATGTGGCCAGTGGTAATGTCGCGCAGCTCAGAAAAACCACAGGAGATTTCTCCTTCAATCTCATCCGGTATATCCATTGAAACACCTATTGAGAATGACGATGACATCAGGTTTCCCACCGCGATCATATTCTTGCCATCGATGCTCACGTCAAACCTTTTGATCGGCTTTCCTGCGATCTGACATACCGGTGGTTCAAGGGCAATAATGGCCTCTTTCGATCCAGCGTCAAAAATGTAGTCAAGTTGGAACTTCTTCCTATAATGATTTCCTTCGAACAAGTTCTCTAGGTCTAGAGTTAATTCGGTAATGACGGAACCGGTCGGTGAGACCATTTTTAAATTCCCACCGATTGCGATATCTGAAAAATGCAAGGCCAACACCAACACAGCGGTAGATAAAATTAGTTGGTTGAGTCTTCGCATTTAGTTTGAGCCTCGTGCCTTTAGTAGAACTCGTATCTGAGATGTTTTTGTGTCACTGCTGTCGATAAAATCTGGCTCAATTCTGTCTAGTTCCAACCCAAATGGGAGTAATGATGAATTAAATTCAAAGCTGACTCTTTTATCCTTGGGCGCATAAATATCATTATTGACTTGAATGCATCCGGGGCAGGACACGATTGACTCCCCGATTTCTTCGAACACGTTGCTGATATTAGCTTTCTCAAACCGATTCTCAGGTTTTACCAATAGAAAGTCCAAATGTAGCTTATTATGGTCCTCAATTATCAATAGATCGGATGGATTGAGGGAGAGCGGTGTCACATGGACGATGCTTTCAGCCTTGTGACCGTGTAGTTCAACGCTCAGATTGTATGTTTCGCAGCAGCGCGCCTCTGAGAATTCGACCATCCCGTTTGCCGAGGAGACTCTTGTTGCAATCAGTTGTCCAGATTTTCTTAGTTCTACAACTGCGCCGTTAATAAAAACGCCAGGTGCGTTAGATCTAACTTTGACAAGAAGGCGATTTTTTGAGGTTCTTAAACTAAGGCTTCTTAGATTCTCGCTCAAGAAATATCGAAGACTTGCATTGAATGTCGGAAGCCGATAGTTGGACCCCTCGATGGATCCGGCAATTCCTGCTGTTATCTCGTCACCCTCGTAACGCGCGCCTATTGTGTTGCTCCAGATTTTTCCGCTAATTAAGCTGGCGGACTGGTCTGCATAATATGTCCATTTTGAATTTTTTAGTTCAAGATGTACCCCAGATATTTCTGAGGTGCTATCGACATCCTCATCGACAGCAAAATGTGGCCATCGCTTTAAAGTCTCAATTGGTCTCAGCTTTCTGTTTATGCTCATGTTGAATCTTTGATTTCCAAAGAATTTCGTTGATAGTCCCGTACCAAGTAGATGAGGCCAAATCCCATAGTCTAGACTTAGATCGTGTTGACGATAATTGATCTTTGATTTTATGGCCCACTCCGAGATCGTACAGGCATTCAGTCTTCCACAGGTTAGATGGTTTTTGTTTGTTAGTCTGAAGTTCTGATTCAGTCGTGACGATTGATCGGTGGTGAATTTGATGCTCTTTGTTGTCGTTCCGTCCTCGTGTAGTGTCTGCTGATAGCGAGTACCAGTTGTAGTGCTAAAATCACCCATTCTAGTGTTAAAAAAGCGATCAATAACTTTGGCCTGTCTGCCCTTTGAATTTCGTTCGACGCCTAAGCCCACACCCAGTGGGGCGGGCAGTCGAAGCCAGTAAGAATCGGCAATAAAATTTTGCTGATATTTTAAAGTTTTTGTGTGACTAGAAGTTATGCCCGCTATTTGTAGATTTGTTCTAAGCACCGCCTGTTTATTGTTTGGTTGGTCTGTTATCTGGTAGCCATAGCCAATACTACTGAGTCCGAAGCGATGCTCAACGTCAAGGGATCGGGTTGAATTATCCGGTTTTGTGTTAAACGCTTCGACTCTTCTTAGGACTATTTGTAGTGGATCCAGACTTCGGTCTGTAAAATCGAATTCGACAGCTCCCGGTCCCTGATCAGAGGCTCGTATTTCAAGTCCTAATGATGACTGCGGTCTCACAATTTGACTGAGGCATAAAAAACCAATGAATATACGAGAGATTGCTCCGGGCAATCGATGAGAAGTGTTGCTGATCGTTCAGATCGACCAAGCGCGATAACCTGAATCAAGGTAGGTGATGTCTTTTGTATTTTAAAGTTTGAAGGATCGTCAAGGTAGTGTGCGCAGGCGTCATTCGGGAGTTTTATCTCTTTGTCAGTGTCATCGACATGAAAGGTCACGGTATTCAGATCCTGTGAATGGCTGGTAGCAGATAATCCAAGCGAAAGCGCGACGAGTAGAACTCTCATATTGGACCTGGTTTTCTATTAGTCGTATGTATACCGCAGCATGCCTGGCAGATCGCATCTTACTGCGCCAGATAAACCACCGTAGGATCCCTGAGACGCGAAGCGAATCCTAAGTTCATGGAGCCGGTACTGCATAATTAGAATTTGGGCATCTTGGCGATGGACATGATTGTTGTGGATAAACTGAACATGGGCATCGTCAATGCCTGTGTCGCCGATCCGGCATTTTTTCGGGCGATAGAGTTCGATTGGTGTGAGCATTTGCTTGCCCGCATCGACAAGTTTGGCATACTTTGGTTCAGAGTCGACATCCGTGTTGATTCGCTCCGCATTAGCCATTCCGTCGAAATTGAATGTAAGATTCGAGATAATCATGTTGTTCGCATCGCGCCATGTAGGCTGTGGTTGGATGGTTCCTTCGACTTCAAGGCGAAGATCGACATCCTCACTTTTAACGACAGAGCTCCATGGAATAAGCAGAAATCCAAGCGGAGGGATTAATTGAAATCGTTTCCGGGCTTTCATTTGAATTGATCCCCAAGATAGCTGATTAGGCGACTGCTCTGGTGTTATTCAATAGATCGAGAAACTCGTAAAGAGTGGGTAACGGTAGTTGACTGAACTCGACACCCAGGTGAACGCTGACAAATCCATTGCCAACCTCTTGTTTTTTGGAC
>JBIIGV010000088.1:0-11868 GCA_044236265.1 Oligoflexales bacterium | reverse complement strand
GCATATAGTCGTGCTATCAATTTGGATCCATTCTCCGCGAAGGCGCACATCGGTCTTGGAACGGTAGCACTTACTCGTAATAGTCATGATGGCGCGGTCATTCACTTCCAGAAGGCGGTCAGTCTTGCTCCAAATGATGAAATGGGCAGCTTTGGTCTTGGGCTTGCGTTCCAGGGTCTTGGTGAAATCAACGAGGCGAACAAGTGGGTTGCTAATGCTTGTCGCTTGAACCCGATGAACGCTCCTGCGGTGTTTACGCTGGTGAAGTTGGCATTCGATCGCAATAGTTTTGACGATGCTCGTGATGCTCTGTGTCGGTACATCGCTCAAAAACCGCAGGATTTGAACATGGTGTTCTCGTTGGCTGGTATTGAGTTCAAGACCGGTAACAACACCGCTGCGGAGATGTTGTTGACTCAGATGCTGGCGATCGATCCGAACGACGCGCGTGCACATCAGTTGCTTGCGCAAATTCGTGGTGGCCACGAAGCTCAAACAAGCTCTAACGCCCGCTAATTTATGTGATTGTAAAAGACGGCGGGCGCTTGGTGTAGACCTTGCGCCCGCCGGTTTCTTCAAGGTGATGTATGCTCAAAAGGCTAGTTTTAAATCAAAAGACGATCCCGGTTCCAGTGCCCATAAAAACACTGGCTGAGGCCTGTGCGTGGATCGATGAAATCCTGGTCCCAGTTGGCGAGACGGTAACGTCGGCGACTTTGGATGGAAGAGACATCCTTGATTTATGGTCCGCGCCTAAAATTGGCGGCGGTATTCAATTACATCCAGACAGTCGGATTGAAATTCGTGTTGAGAGTCCTGAAGACTTAGCTCTCCAGACCCTAGACACGATTCATGCGCTTTCTGGAGCTATTCTACGTGGTATCAAAGCACTAGCTGTCCACCTTTGGCAGGCTCGTCAGAATGAAATTCAGCCAGAGCTAAAAGTTGTCCGTGAGGACCTGGATCTGATTTGCGAGCTTTTGGATCGTATGGATGATATGGGGTTATCCGGTAATATTGATTTGACGCTGGTACGTGATTTGAAGGTCAGAATGCGCAATATAGGAGTTTGTCTGACAGCGGCCATGTCTATTGGCGACTGGAAAGGATCTGCTCAAATCCTTCTGCGTGATACCAGTACGGCTGTGGGTCTCGAGACGACTCTTAAGCAGCTCATGGATGAGAGCGAATCGTGTCACCTGCGACTTTTGACGACCAGATCTTCGAATCGCCTGGGTGCCAGAGCTGAGTCCAAGTGAGGGGGGTTAGACCTCACTTGGTTAACGAGAAAATTTAGATAAATTCTGCTGTGATTTTGCCCACCCCGCAGGTGGGCTTTTTTGTGTTTTTTATGCCCCTTGGGGTTCTTCCGATACCACTCCCATCTTTTGTGGTCAGGAGTGGAGCCAGTGTTTTTAACGACAGTCGCAAAATTCTCACTTTTTACGTCCATTTTTTTCTCCCTTGATCTCGTGGCAGCAACGTTGCCATCTCGGATGCCTTTTTCTGGGAAACCAAAAGATACCGTTGATCCAGAGTTGGAGTCTTGGATGCGTGCGCATTCGGACTTAATACCCGTAGCGGAGATGACAAGCGATCAGGTTCTCGTGTGGGTGACTGACAAAGATCCTGTGGCAAAAGCCTTAATCGTTTTGGAGTCAGGAGGCTCATCCGTAGCTGGCGTTACAAAGCAAATCCAGGGTAAGTCTGTTGTGTCGAGTACCGCTGGTAATGCGGCCCTTGATAGCCTTCGCGCACAAACGATTAAAGATGTTCCTAAAATAATAAAAAATGAGCTCAGCAAGCCTGCGAGTGATCGCAGTCCAATGTTGGCTGATTTGTATCTTGAATGGTTGCCGTTGTCGGGGGCGCAGGATGAATCAGGTGAATTCGCAGAGCGCATCTTTAAAGAGGAACCGGTCAACAGTTGCTCGTCTAAGGCGCGTACGGTCGCAGCCATGACTAAAGACAAACTGGCGGGCATGAACACAGAGCAAATACTTGAAGCAATTCGGCAATCTAAATCATATCGATCCATGACACACCGCAGACGCTATTTGGAGTCCATAGCTGCGTCAATCCCGGAGTCAAAGCGTCAAGAAGTCATCAAGGAATTTCGTGCATACGCTCAGGATCTACCACTACTACTACGTCGCTTCCCATGGTTACAGGAAGATGATCTTGCCCGTGCGCCGGCGTCTACGATCTTTTTAGATATTGGTCGACAAGTACGACGGAAAAAATGCAAAGATGCAGAACATTCGTTTCAAAAAATCTTAGAAACCCAGTTGCCCAAAGAAAGCCTCGAATATGCAGTCGACGCTGGCACTGAAATTGAACGTTGTTACCGCGCCGAGCGCCGGGCGGCATCGGTGGCCTTCTGGCAGAGAATGGTTCCCAAGATGGAAAAGACGTACGGAAAAAGTGGAGCTCTATGGGTTAAAGTTCGTCAGGGATACTTAAAGTGGGTGACGGCAGAGCACGATGAAGCCAATAAGATTTTGCAGCAGATTATCAAAGAGGCCACCCCTGCGACGGAGTATCAGGCGGTCATCGCCAAAGCTATTTATATGCAGGGAAAAGTTGCGGAAGATCAGAGTGATCTCGACCATGCGTCAAAGTTTTTTGCAAATTACGTAGATCGATTTCCTACGGAAGAGGATTTTGAGCTGGCTTTCAATAGTCTAGTGGTCAATTTTGCGGCCAAAAAACAGTGGAAGGAAATGCTTGTTCCTCTTGAAAAATTTATGGCGGATCAGTCGAAAGTCCATATGGATAAGCGTCCCGTCGGACTGACAGCGTTTACAATGTTTTGGCTTGGGCGTGCGCAATTGCATCTTGGTCGCGTAGATTTGGCAAAGGACATTTGGCGCCGTTTGGCAGGCGAATATTACAGCACGTTCTATGGTGCAATGGGTCATTATCTTCTTGAGCAAACATCTGGGCAGAGTTTTGCATTAGAGCCGTCCCGCGTTAGTGGATTTAACTTTGCGGAACTGGAGTTTCCCCTTAGTGCAGAAAACAAAAAGGCCTCCAGGAGAGCAGTGGCCTTTTTAAGAGCTGGATTCCCTGCGAAGGCTCGCTGCGAGGTGGAGGAACTCGTTGCGGCATCAGAGACCGACTACGAGACAATGTTAATTCGAACGCTGCTATTGCACGCGAGCGGTTCCTGGCTTGATGCTATCAAAATCTTCGATGTTATTCCGCGTAGTGTCCGCAATGGCTTGCCTGTTGGATTCGAGAGGGTTCTCTTCCCGAGAAAGTATGTTGACATCGTCAAAACCAAAGCTGAAAAACTAGACATGGATCCGGATTTTGTGTTCGCCCTGATGCGCCAAGAGTCAGTTTTTGCTCCTGATGCTACGTCACCCGTTGGTGCAACAGGATTGATGCAATTGATGCCAAGTACAGCAAAACTAGAGGCAAATAAGCTTTCTGGCGACTACATAGATGGTGAGGGGCGTAGTGCAATATTGCAGGCACTTGGTAATGAGTCGTCGCTGCGTGACCCTGAAATTAATGTGACTTTAGGCGTTCATCATCTTTGGCGTCTCATGAAAACTTATAAGTCACCAGTGTTTGCGCTGACGGCTTACAACGCAAGCCCTGCCGCAACCGTCAAGTGGCAGAAAACCATTGCTTCAGATGATTGGCTCACATTCATTGAGCGCATTCCCTACAAAGAAACTCGCTCCTATGTGAAGCTGATTCTTCGCAATTATTTTTATTATAAACGCTGGTACAACATCCCGGATGGAAAGAGTCAGATTCATATCGACACCGTGGTCGAAGATCTGATCAACCTTGCCAAGTCTGGTCAAGCGGGCAAGCCCTCCAGCGGTCACTGAATCTAGGATGCGCCTTTTTGGTTGTGGGGAGCAGCCGCCTCGCAAGCTGGTAGCTTCAGGCATGTTTCATTGATTCTTGAAACTACAGGCAAGCTGGTAAGGTCCACATTAAACCTCTTTGCATTATAAATCTGTGGTACCAAGCAAAGATCGGCAATGGAAAGAGAGTCACCAAAGCAAAAGGTCTTAGCAGTCGTTTGAAGTAAGGTTTCCAACTTGATAAGTCCAGCCGAGATCCACTCTTTAGCCCAGGCTGCTTGTGCATTGGGATCACTGCTGTAACGCTTGAGGACAGCGAGATTTTGCACCGGCTGAATTCCGCTGACGATCAACTGACATATCTGGCGAACACGCAGACGATCGAGAGAGTTTTTTGGCAGAAGTGGTTTTTCAGGGTATTCCTCTTCTAGCCATTCGAGTATTGCCAATGATTCGCCGAAAATTCTGCCATCGATTTCAATAGCGGGCACATAGCCACCGGGATTTTTACGTAAATACTCCGGACTGCTTTGCTCTCCTTGTAAAAGATTTACGGGCACATCGTTGAAGTGGATTCCTTTGTGGTGCAGTGACCAACGAACACGCCACGAACAGCTGGATCGCCAATAATGATAGAGTGTCAGATCGTGCTTCATACCTGCCGCCATGAATTACCCCTTAAAGTTTAGTGGAACCGGGTTACCTATTTTCATCTCGGTTGTCGTATTGATACATCGTAGTGCAATGACTTCAACCCCGGCCTTGACGGCCGCGCGTAAAGCTAGTCCATAGTCGGGGTCAATGGAGTCAGCAGGAGAAAATTCAGTACCGTCAGGACGATTGACCAAAAAAACCATGACAGCCCGTTTTCCGGCTTTTTTGACGGCAACGAGCTCTTCCAGGTGCTTTCGGCCCCTTTCCGTTACGGCATCGGGAAAAAGAATTTGCTGGCCGCGACGCAAAGTTGTGTTTTTGATCTCAACATAGCATTCCGGTTTATCTTTAGATTCTAGGAGTACGTCGATCCGACTGTTTTTGCCATACTTCACTTCACGTCGAGCTGAGTCATAGCCAGCAAGCTGGGGTATCAGTCCCTCTTTTATCCCTTCAAATACAACTTGATTAGGCCTGGCTGTGTTGATGCCGATGAATCCATCTTCGATCTCCGTAAGCTCCCATGTCCAGGCAAGCTTTCGGTTCGGATCACTTGAGTGAGTCATCCAGATGATTGAGCCTTCCTGATAACAGCTTTCCATGCTTCCGGTATTAGGGCAGTGCGCCGTTACGATCGTTCCATCCGAAAGTTTTACGTCGGCAAGGAAGCGTTTATAACGTTTTAATAGTGTGCCCTTATGCAAAGCTGTCGAAAAGTGCACCGTCTTCCCTTTCGATGTCTTTGATCTGCTCGACGCTGGCGAGTTTCATGCCGTATTTTCGGAGCTTCTCTGCGTAAACCTTGTGTCGTTCCTTTAACTGGCGAATCGTTTGCCGATAGGCCATGTGAATGATCTGCGTTCTGATCCGGTAGCGCATAGGGCTACCTGCCATCAGGTGGGCGACCTCTTCATCGGGTTGAAACACAATAAAATCAGTATCGGGATAGCGCTCTGTCAGGTGAGTCAATACGGAGTGAAAGCGCGTATACACTAGGGCCTTAATCGTCTGGATCAAAGCAAAGTAGCCACCTTTTTTGTCGAGTGTCCCTGGGATCAATGATCCAAGCGGTTTAACGGGGTCAATGATGAAAATCAGTTTGCAGTCTCGTTCAACAACGAGCTCCAGATTACAGGTCTTTGTGATCTGGCCATCGATGAACCATCGATCGCCAAGTTGTGACGGTTCAAAAACAAGAGGGAGTGCACACGAGGCGTAAATCGCCTCACTAATAGGAATGTTGTTCCATGGTTCGCGCCCAAACACAACGTGTTCGAACGAGTCCATGTCTGTTGCGCCAATGTATAACTCGGTATTTAAAGATGGAAAATTATCCTCGCTACCCGATGCCTTTATACAATGTCGAATATAACTGCGTAGGGCTTCGCCCTTGAAGAAACCGGTTGGAATAGCTTTTAGCGTCTGCTTAATCCAGCGCGACGGATCAATTCCAGCCCACGTGAAGCTCTCTCTTAAAAGGCGTGAGATGATGCCTGCGCCTGCTAAATCGAAAACAGTGCTACTTGTAAATGGTTCAATAAGATCAGACTTGCCATGCATGGCCTTGATCACTTCAATGGTGGGGACTTTGCCGGCGATCAGGCTGCAGCCGATACTGCCGCTGGAAACTCCGGAAAAAACGTCAGCATCACGAATCGTACGTCCAGAGATGCAGCGCTCCAGGGCGTGTGTCACGCCAAGTTGATAAAGAAACCCTTCCAGTCCACCGCCACTCATGGCGATTCCGATTCGTGGCTTTTTCTTGTCGTTTACAGTGAGTAAGCCATAAAGCCAGCGAAGGATTGTTGCAGTGTTGCGTGGAGCTACGCAAACATCCTGCACGTGGACACGACCGAGCTGAAAGGCTCTGGCGGTCTGCGTTTTGTGCTTTGCCCGGGCTTTGGCGTCGTCAAGAATTGCGACCGATCGGCTCATGGGGAACATAAAGTCAGGTCCCCAAAGTTCCGCAAAACTGGCCACATCCCGACGGATTTGCTCCAACGCGGCCTCAGCAGGATCTGCGTCGTCTCCTCTTTCATCATAGACCAGCAGGTCAACGGGGTGCTGCCTGAGATGCGGAGTCACAGCATTGATGTTCGTTAATAGATGAAGCCGCAGCGTTACGCCTGGCATTAAATAATGCGTAATTTCCCACCCAGGACCAATGGCTGAGCGGTCGTCTATCGGTTGGCCGTTTAGATGAACAATCGATTTGCGGACCGTCTCACTTTGGCTCGGTGACGCCAGATAGACAACATGCTTAATCATGGTTGGCTCGCTGCGGATGCGTGGAATTTCTTCAAGTGCTCCAACATCGATGGTGCGGCGGTGTAACCTGTGATTTGCTGCTTCTTAGATAAGTCAGCTGAAGGAGGAAGCAGCGTTAATGTCGGAAGTCCTGGAAGTTCGTATCGTTCCTGAATTTCTTCATTAACCTCATTCATCTCTGTGAGATCGTATTTTAGGGCGATCCAGTTATCGCTGAGCTCCTTCATCACATCCGGATCGACAAACGTCGTCACATCCATTTTCTTACATGCTTCGCACCACTCAGCCCAAGCATCGACCAAAATCGGTTTGCCTGACTGTTTTGCAGCCGCAAACGCCTCTTTTTCATCGTGGTACCACGCAACCGATTTGGCTTCATCGTGCCCCGATCTTGTGAGGGCCTGAATACCGAAAAAGACACCAATGCCAAGAGCGAGTGTCGGTGCCAGAAACACAGCTTTCTTATGATGTAGACTCGGCCGCAAAATAACGAGAGCACTCAGTGCAAGTCCTGCCACGACCCCCACAGTTCCCATGATTGACCAGTAGGGTCTTAAGGCCGTGAATACGCCGTAAAGTGGAATACGTAGGAAGTAAAGCGAAAGACCAAACATCACCGATGCAAAAACCAGTTTCGTAAGAATCTGAATTTGGAAATTGACGCGCATTGTGCTGAGCTTTGCTGCGCTTGCACCAAGGAATACATAGGGCAGGGCAAAGCCTACACTGTAGGTGCCAAGAAGTGCAGCTGCTTCAAAGGCGTTTTGTCGACCCGCTGTATATGTCAATAGTGCTGCGAGGATTGGGCCTGTGCACGGAGATGCCACGAGGCCAGCACCTGCTCCCATCAATAGCGCGTTGAACGCTCCTCCTTTGGAAGAGCCAATTTGACCGCCGAGCTGCTGCAGTTTTGAAAAGTCTCCAAAGCCGAGCATGCTTAGCCCCAGCACAAACATCACCACACCAAACGTGATGGATACCGCCGGGTGCGCAATTAAATTTCCAAACAAAGCACCACTCATCGCGGCGACTAATCCCAGCAGAGTGTATGTCGCCACGATCCCAAGCGCATACATGATGGAGCTTGTCAGTGGACGAATGGTTTGATGGGCAAGAAGTCTTATGGTGATCGGAATCATCGGCGCCACACAAGGCGTGAGATTCGTCAATAAGCCACCGAAAAACGCGATGAGCAGCAGCATGGCAATACTCATGGAGCCAGATTTCACGCGCTGCGAAAGCGCCTCTTCAATCGACTGGCTGCCGGATGCGGTTGCAGATGTGTCGGAGGGCGGTGGGCTTGATTCCGCGTTACCATTTGATGATGCCGATGCATTGTCAGTATTTTGAGTTGACGTTGGGGCTGCAACAAAGGGGATATTGATTTTTTCCGTGTAGGGAAAAAGGCAGATGACCCGTGTGCAACCAACATAGGTTAACTGCAACTGCGCTTCAGTGGGAGCGCCCGACGCCTCAAACACAAGGTCAAAAGGGCCTCCGGTGTATACACTGACATCCTTGCGGCTGATGGGGTCAAGCTGCATGGAGGTGGCTGGAGGGGTTTTAGATACAAGAGTCCAACCCTCGGACATCTCAATCTTTAACTTGTCTTCGTAAATGGTAAATTCACGTTCGGTTGATAAAGCGACCGTCAACTTAAGTCTTTTAGTGGATTGATCATACTCGTGGCCTGCCAGGGTCCAATGGATAACCTCGGCGGGGCGGATATCGAGGACAACTTTGTCGCTCTTTCCTTCACCGGGTCCTTGGCTTTGGGTCTCTAAGGCCTCGATCACGGAGGATGGTTTTGATTGTCCAAACACCATGGGGGCCAAGCCCCCCAAGAAAAATAGAGAGGCTAGGGCATTGATGATCCAAGATAGTTTGCATCCGCGCATCGGTGTCGTCCTGATTAAGCTTATATGTCAGGAGTTTATGGCAAAACGGCCCGACTTCATACCTTAAAAGTGTTTTAGCCCTGAAGGCTTAAAAATGTCAAAAAACTGTTGACTTGAGGGGCATATCATCGGTAAGACCCATGCTCTGATTTTTTAATATTTATCAGGGTTTTATTATTAATCATCAAGCATGAGAATGGATGATACGAGTATGCACACCGCTCAGAAATGTGAAGTTAAAGTCCGCCTGAAAAAGGGTGACGAAGTTAAAGTTATTTCAGGTAAAGACAAAAATAAAACCGGCAAGATCCTCCGCGTCATTCGTAAGTACGACCGCGTTGTTGTTGATGGCGTCAATGTTATGAAGCGCCACACCAAGCCAAGTCTTGCTAATCAGGATGGTGGCATCGTCGACAAAACCGTTGGCATCCACATCAGCAATGTTATGCTTATTGATCCGAAGTCCAAAAAGCCGACTCGCGTTGGTTTCAAGACTGAGGGTTCAAAAAAGGTTCGATTTGCTAAGGATTCAGGCACTATTCTTGCCTAATGCTTAGTGTTTTCGAATAAATCTCCTTTCGTGTGTTTGGGGGCGCTGGGGTTCACCTTGGCGCTTCGATTTTTTTTACCCAAATGAGCGAACGTTTTAAATTGTCACAACAGCAAAAAGCCCCCGCAAAACATCGCAGGGGCTTTTTTGTGTTTAGAACCAGTGGTCGGTGGACTGCTTAGTAGGTTGCTACAACCGCGATTTCAGGATCCTCGCTAGCAGCAATCGCCTCTTTGCCCGAGGCCACATTAACGATTTCGAGCACAGACAGACTTGCCAGGACTTGGGTTACAAGCCAGCCGAAGTCAAATTCAAACCAGCGCATTGAAAACTTGGCGGATTTCGGAAACCTGTGATGGTTATTTTGGAAGCCTTCACCGAAACACGTCCACGCTACAAAGGAGTTGTTGCGGGAGTCATCACTGGTCTTGAAGTTGCGGTAGCCGACCGCATGTCCAAAGGAGTTGACCAACCAGCCTTGAATGGGGTGACTCATCATCCCGGCAAAGTAGGCAAATCCAAACAGCCAGGCATTAAATACAAAACCGGAGATCAGCCAAACGGCCGCGTGCAGAACGTATGGTAAAGCCCAAAGCCGCTTCTTATTGAGAAAACTGACGTCAAAATCCAGGTCCTTAACGACACTGGTATATTCAGGTTTTCCGCGCATGAGGCCTCGAATGGTGGTCTCGTAGGATCGCAGCTGACCAATCATGGTGCCGAAAATTCCCCAGCGCTTAGGGCTATGGGGGTCTTTCATGGTATCGGAGTACATGTGGTGCATGCGATGCATACAAGCCCACGCTTTGATATCGATGCCAGTGATCCAGCTGCCCGATTCAACGATAAATCGGCGCAGGCGAGGGTTAATACGCACGGCTTCGTGCGTAAACCCGCGATGATAAAACACCGAAATGTATGTCATATTGAGTGCGTAAGTGACGAGAAAGATCGCGACGCAAAGCAAGAGATAGCTAGTCATGGTCGGTGCGGCTCCTAAATTGCCCATTTTTAAAACATCTATACTAGGTTTTATGCCTGATGGCTTAATTTCGCAAGTTAACGCTCGAAGTTAGACAAAACATTTACAATATAGAACTAAAATATCCAGTAATTTCAAGGGTGAATCACCACGCCTTCGTGATCTCAAAGCCAAAGCCCCACGTCGTGCGGTCGTCCATCGAGAGTTTTTGAAACCTGAAGTTTGGCTGGAATTCATACTCGCCGTACAACGCAGGCAGACCAACTCCAAATTGAAGATACTGCCAGGTGAAAGTCTGGCGTGAGTTCAGGCGGCTATCTGCAGATTTTACGGCCCCGCCGTTACGAACCTCGACTCGTCGCCAATCGTAGCCGTAACCAAACGTCATGGCTGGTGATACATACCAGTTCCAAATGAGTCCTTCCTCGATGGAGGCCTTCCAATCAGTTTCCTCTAGGCGAACATACTTTGGCATTTGGGCTTGGTCATTGCTGTAGCTAATTCTAGCGCCGTGCCTGAGCCAACTGCGCGCCCAAGGTAGTGCCGTGTACATGTAACCGACAACCTCAGGTTCAAACCGGCGAAAGCTTCGCGCTCCGTAGTCGCGACGCACTGACCAGGCCAAGTTCACACCAGCAGCATAGCGCCAGTTGCCAGCACCATTCTGAGGTTTAAGCTGCACTTCATCTAATAGCGATTGGTCAGAGATGACGTCATTTGTTTGTTGAGGAGCAGGCTCGCTTGTTGGTTGTGAGGGTGGCAGCTGAGCACGACGAAGGGATGTCTTGCCCGCAGCGAACGCAGGCTGAATCCACGAGATCAAAAGGATACTAAGTGTTGTTTTTATCAAGGTAGAGCACGACATTATTTGTTCCTCTTCATTCAGTCGCAAGAGCCGTCACGGGCGGCTTGGGGGAATCCACTGGTTCCAAAGTTTTTCTTCAGCGCGGAACATAGATCAACTTTCCAAGCTGCTGGAGCATTTTGGACAAAGGCGCGTAGAAAGGCGCCTGTAATTTTGCCGTCACGCTCAAAGATTTCAGCCCGAGACATAGAGCTGGTGTCCGCTTTGGGAGGAAGAATTGTTTCGGACATGGATCCCATGGCTTCCTGACACTTTTTGATGGCGTTGATAGTTCCGAGTGCCATATCCTTTTTGGAGACGGTGGCTTTAAGAGCTTGCTGCGTTTCATATAGTGAACGGGCAAACAGCGAGCCTAAGCAGTAAAAGTCGCTCTTGCATGCTTCCGGTTCGGATGCAGCCAAGTCCTGGAACACGAAGGTCGTCTTCCCAAAGTCGCGTTCGTCAGCCAGCGAATCGATATCGATCGACGATCTAAGGATGTCGGTAGAGTCGGTAAAAGACCAACTGATAAAATCAGCAAAACCCTCGTTAAGTCCATTGAGAGCCCATTCGTCATTCCAGCGATTGTTGGCGTCGTATTTACCTGCCTGAAAGCTATAGTCGAAAATGAAATGACCATACTCGTGGGTGACAACTTGAAAGTTTGCAGCCAGAGGAACTGCTTCAATGGGTGAGCGTTGAAATAACAAAAACTTCTTGTCGGCCGGACTATAGGCTGCGTTGAGTTTGATACCTGCAGACACGTCTCTGCCTGGTCCTGAAATTTTGATTTCAGGCTCAAACAACATGGTGTGTTTCCCAGCCGGAAGCACTGACTGCAAGTC
>JBIIGV010000087.1:0-11872 GCA_044236265.1 Oligoflexales bacterium | reverse complement strand
ACACGCTCAGGAGATCGGATTTCCCATGATTCTTAAAGCCGCCGCCGGTGGCGGTGGGCGTGGCATGCGGGTCGTACGCACCATGGATGATCTTGCTGAATCATTTGCGGCGTGTACACGTGAGGCCCAAAGTTACTTCGGTAACCCGGCTGTATTTTGTGAACGCTACATTGAAAATCCAAGGCATATTGAAGTGCAGGTGCTATTTGACGAACACGGCAACGGCGTTCATTTGTTTGAACGCGATTGTTCCATTCAGCGCCGTCATCAAAAACTAATTGAAGAAGCGCCTAGTAAATTCCTTAATCCTGAGCAAAGAGCGGAGATTGGCCGTCGAGCCGTCGTTGCGGCTAAGGCTGCCGGCTATGCATCGGCAGGAACGATCGAGTTTATCTGTGAGTCGGCAGAACGCGTTTATTTCATGGAGATGAACACGAGGATTCAGGTTGAGCATACGGTGAGCGAAGAAATCACCGACATTGATCTGGTGCGTTGGCAAATACTGGTCGCCTGTGGAGAAAAGCTACCCTTCAAGCAAGAAGACATCAAACTAAGAGGCTGGTCTATTGAAGCGCGGATCAATGCCGAAGATCCTGCCAAAGGTTTTCTACCTGGACCAGGACGGGTCAACCAGATCAGGTTTCCCGCTGGACCTGGAGTCAGGATTGACTCCCACCTTTATCCTGGCTACGAAATTCCGCAGTACTATGACTCGATGGTAGCCAAATTAATTGTTTGGGGGCCAACGCGCGATGAAGCGATTGCGCGGATGAAACGTGCACTGGCGGAGTTTGAAATTGACGGTGTACCCACTACCGCTAAATTTCACGAGGCCGTGCTCCGTCATCCAACGTTTCTTGAAGGCGAACACAACACCGGTTTTGTTGAAAAGCAGGCAGCTTATTTCCAGGAAGCGTTCTCAGTGATTCCAGATGAGCACACCGCATCATCGGCCTTGCTGGCAGCGGTACTGGCCGCGGAGGGACAAAAACGTGAGGCCAACGCTGAGACATCCGCGACTTCTGGTCAGACATCCATGAGTTTATGGCGATCCCGCGCGCGGATCAACGCCACCACCAGAGGAGGTGTGTGATGCAGTGGAGTGTTGTCATCAACGGCAAAAGCCAAGTCATTCAACTTCCCGATGCGATCCCTAATAACGCTGACTTTTCTGGCTCCATCAATGGACGCCCAGTGCAGCTTCGCTGGCAAAGACAAACAAGAACGCTATTTGTACTAGATACCGCTAAAAGCCAGGAATGGTCGCCGATCAACATTCGCTCGAAAAACGTAGCCAAATTTCCAGGTGACGGTGATATCGCCGTGAGTGCAGAGTTTTCATTGGCTGGCACTTCAACACCTATCAATCTGGAAGCCACGGTCAGCACTTACTTACCAGGTTCAGACAATAAAGAAGGCTCAACCAAGAAGAAGCCTGCTGTGGTACGTAGCCAGATTACTGGCAAAATTCTCAAGATTTTTGTGAAGGCGGGAGACAAGGTCAATGTAGGTGACACATTGATGATCATTGAAGCCATGAAGATGGAAAATCGGGTGTTGGCGGCAAATGCGGGAACCGTAGACACAATTAAAGTGAAAGAAGCAGACACCGTATCAACCGGCGCTGAACTGTTAAAATTTAAGTGAATTAAAGAACCATGAATAACACACTCAATCGATTGGCTATATTCATTGCCACTGGCTTTGGATCTGGACTTGCACCAAAAGCACCTGGAACTTTTGGCTCAGCAGCAGCTCTACCTCTGATTTGGCTTTTTCATCAGGACCAGTGGACTCCTGTTGAAACTCTATTCTGGGTATTGGTCGTTTGCAGCATTGGGATCTGGTCCACAGCGGTCACAGAAAAAGCTTGGAATCTTCACGATGATCCTCGAATCGTCATCGATGAGTTTGCCGGAATGTTCGTCACATTGGCGTGGTTTCCCTTCACTGTTCCCAACGTGATTGCGGGTTTTCTGCTATTTCGTCTGTTTGATATTTGGAAACCAGGACCAATCGGCTATATCGACGAGCACGGACCAGGGGCTTGGGGAACATTTTTCGACGATATCGTTGCAGGCGTGTTTGCAGCATTGATTTTACTTGCCGCAAATCGCGCACTAGGAATGTAAAAATCATATGGCGCAACCACCAATTGAGAAAACAAATCTGATCACGCCCGCTGGCTACGACCGCATGTACAGCGAACTTCGTCATCTAGCTGATAATGAACGACCAAAGTTACTCGAAGAAATTGCTGCTGCAGCCGCGCAAGGAGATCGAAGCGAAAACGCCGAGTATATTTACGGACGTAAGCGACTACGCGAGATCGACAAACGAATTAACTTTCTCAAAAGCCGCCTTGAAAAAGCCAAAATCATCGACCCAAAATCCCAAACCGGCGACAAAGTCGTCTTTGGCGCAACAGTGACCATCAGTGACGAAGAAGATCGTCAGAAAACATGGTTTATCGTGGGAGAAGATGAGGCTGACCCCTCCTCTGGCAAGATCAGCTGGCGCTCACCACTTGGACGAGCCCTGTTGAACAAAGCTGTCGGTGATTATGCAGAAGCGTCAACCCCAAAAGGGCCCATGGAATACACTATTTGTTCGATTAAATTTGTTTAAGTGTAGTCGTTAGTCCTAAGATTGATCAGATTCCAGGTAATGCGAGCTGTTCGACTGCAGATCCAATGAATGCCTGCGGCAAGGATGGAGTTGTCATACCCGCCTCTTTAGCACTGATGCAGGCTTGAATATTTGATGCCAGATCTTTGAATTTTGTGGACCTAGGCAAGCTATCGATCAAGCAAGAATCCCAGTAGGTATACTCGTACTCGCTACTGCAACCAAAGGATGTGCGATCACTTCGAGCTGCGGTTAAAATAATGCGGTTGTCCTTTTTCAAACCCGAGGAATCCATAACATAAAGCCCAGAGTAGCAAGCAGAGACCAAAACAACGGTCGGTCTGTTACCACACCCGGCATCCAACGCAGCGCCTAGTGTACCTGGCGATAGCCGGCTATTACCAATATTAAAACCGTCGCGAGACCCGTGTGATGTCATGTGTACGAGGCAAGCATCGTTGCCGCCAGTTGCGTTCAGGCTTGAAATGGCATTCGAAAAACTTTCAGTAGTCGCTGCAATGACAGACTGATTTTGAAATTGAGGCTTTAAAGACAGCTGGCGAATATCCGATGACTGAATACCCTTAGCTTGGAAAAACTGTAGAAGCTTCATGCGTGCATTGTCGAAAACAGAAATCCAAGCTGACTGATTGCCCTGATCTGCGGCCATAAGCACCATTTTCCAGCGCAAGCCGGTTCCTGATTGATTTTGACTGATATCTGTTGGCGCAATGAGGGGCTCACCGGGAAGCCCAAGAATGGTCTTTCCATCTTGAGTTGGATAGACGCGAACGTTAGCTGTAACTTTACCACTGGAAGAATCTTTAACCTGAACACTTGCGCGAAGATTCGGCGCATCGTTGGTCAGATAAATTCTCTCAAAGCCCGTGCCGCTCGCAGTCGCTTTACCAAGGGATAATGTCACCGAGTAAAGGCATCCATTACGAACTTTTTCATTCGCCAAAAACCCTGCGGCATCCGCAAAGTTTGGAATGAACTTTTCAATAGACGTACCAGAGACGCCCGTCATGCACTGCTCTGGGTTTATCTTGAGGTATAGACTGTTGATCTTGTCACGGCCTAAGTAAGGCATGAGAGCTGGCGGTGTTGGAATTGAAACTGAGGAAACCTTTGATCCGACAGCTCCCTGAACAGGACCAACTGCATTGTCTTCGCTCTGACCACACGCCGTAGTGAGACCAGCGACGATAATCACATCGCAAAGGACTCTGAAGAATCTCTTATTGGAGCTCGTTTTTTGCATAGTTACTGAGAACGGATGCAAGATTTGCACCCAGCAGCCTAGCTATGTAACACTCTAATATATATAGATTTTTTTAATTCGCCCCGTCCATCGGCCGTCAAATTGCGAAACACGGTGTCGAACGTGAGTACACTCTAAAATGAGTATTAGAGTTCCGATCCCACCATTAGTTTATGCAACCCCTCAGCCATCATCTGATCTTTTTTCACGAAAACTCCGAGAAGCCACTGGTTTAGATCTCTTTCGCGATCGGGGATGCTGGAAATTTCGTGGCGGATTGCATGGAGGCGCGCCTTGTATCCACCCACTGTGAAGAAATGAAGAGCACTCGGCACGCCACCATCGTACTGAATTGTCACATCATATACAGCGGCCAGGTGCCCAGACATACCCTGGAGACACGCGTGAATGCCTTTGCCCCTTGGAATTAAAACATGATCAAAAACCGGAAGACCTTTACGCTGGGCATACGCGCGGCTCGACGCAAATTTGGACGGTTTCATCCGCGTTCCCTCCGGAAAAATCACTAACCACGTCGGTAATTTTTGTTCACGCAGCTTTGCAAACGTTGCCCGAATCGAGCCCGCATCTTTCGCCCAGTCACGCTTCACAAATAGCGTGTTAACAAACATCATCCCCCAACCGAGACCGGGAACATATTTCAAAACATCTTTTGCAAACCACTTAATCCAACCAACAGTCTGAGCATCATAACTCCATCGCCAAAGTAAAATGATGTCAATCATCGACTGATGGTTAGCAAAAACAATTGCATTTTCCTGACGTGGGAGATCCCCTGTCACGATCAGTGAGTTACCGCACCATCCAGCACCCTGCGCAACGAAACCACAGTAAAACTGTTTAATCGCCATGTTGAGTTGCATGAAACGACGCCGGCTAAACGGGAGCACGAAAAGCGTCATTAGCTGGCAAATATTGACAGGAATCAATGCCAAACAGACCAACACAATTGTTAGCCAGCCGCGAACTGCCTTTGCCAGAGAGATCATGAGTTCTTGGAGCCTGGCTTTGTAGGAGTGTCTTTGTGAAGTTTTCTGAAATGCTCGATATGTGGTTCCAGACACTTCACCACCTCGTCAACCGTATCCACCACCTGAATCATTCGCATATCATCACGATTCATCAAGCTCAGGGCCACCGGCACGTCTTCCAAGTATTTGATCAATTGATCGAACATGCTGTGACCAAGCAATATAAAGGGCCGCGGCTTAATGTGATTCACCTGCATGAGCTGCCACGTGTAGAACAATTCAAGCAATGTTCCAATTCCACCCGGCGTGATAACAACTGCATGACTAATGCGCATAAACTCGTCTAATCGTGATGAAAAGCGCTTATGGTGATGCTTCACATCAAGATGCGCGTTAGCATCTGTCTCAAAGGGAAGCTCGATCGGAAGGCCAATGGAGCGACTAAGGTTACTTCCATCCTTAGCACCTCGGTTTGCTGCTTCCATCAAACCAGGACCACCGCCAGTCACAATATCAACACCCCGTCGCGCGAGCTCCTTTGCCAGCTCGTAGGCCTGCTGATAGAAGGGGCTGTCGACGCCAATTCTAGCTGAACCAAAAATACAGACGCGGTAAAAATCTGTTTCCATCTCTGTTAGGATGGTGTCGATATCTGCGATCACCTCATTGAGCTGCTGAACCTTATTGCTCAGGAGTTTTCTGATCTTTTTTCGCTCAACCATCGCTGCATCCTCGTTTTGATTTTCAATTGAACTCTTATTTTCATCGTAATACATTGAAAAGTCAATGAGTTACAGAAGTCACGCTTCGGCCATCGATCAACTATTAGACCAAACGGCCGATACTCAACTAAGCCATCAAACTTCGAGGGTTATGGATTCTGATGCCACCCATCAAGCACATTCTTGCTGTCCTTGCATCGTCACTGTTGGCGTGGCCAACCGACGGTCAAGTTCTTTTGCAAAAGGCGAAGCCTGTTGATGGTCAGTCCCTCGGGTTTCTCATTATGGGTACCATCGCACAAAAGACCCCCGACAACAATGTGGCGTTGATCAAAGTGATCGCCACTGGTCAGGTGACGGCAGTCAAAATTGGCTTAATCATCGATGGCCGCTACAAAGTGACGGACGTTTCCGAAAAATACATTCGTGTCATCACTCGCGACGCGAAAAATTATCTGGTTTACTTGGATAAGTTTGCCGGAGAATTCCGCTATGCAGCAACCGAGCAACACGGGCCAGCAGTAAACCCTGACGGCAATTACCGAGAAGACGGCTTTGAACGCGCAAGCGGCAAAGTTACTATGACCAGCGCCTACCGTGACAGAATTGCTAATCAGGATCTCTCAAAAATACTGATGCAAGCAACAGCTGAGCCAGTGATGCAGGCGGGCTCAATCGTTGGTTTTAGACTATATCAAATCGACTCTGATAGCATATTTGCAAAAGGCGGCTTGAAAGATGATGACATCATCATGTCCCTTAACGGATTGAAGTTGAATAGCGTTGCAGGCGCCATTGCCACTCTCAAATCCATGAAGGAGGCCTCCAGTATTGACATAGAGATCCTACGTGGCGGAGAGCCTAAATCCATTTCAATCAGCGTCAAATAATTATCGATAGACTTGTGAAAGTTTCCGAGCAACCTCTTCGGCATTATAGCCTATATCAACATTCCAGCTGCGAATTTCGCCGGTGATTGCTTCGACGTCACCATTGTAGCCACCAATTCCACTCTCCAGATCATTCCAACGCTTCGTCACACTCGCTGGAAGCACAGCGTTTAAAATGTTTGTCTGCACAAAATAAATCGCTTCAGAGATTTTTGCCCCGGGCTGTTCAACGAGATACTTGGAAATTTCACGATCTGCGCGCTTTGTTAAATCTTCGGCTGATCCGCCAGAGGCTCCTGTGCTGTCTTTATACACTGTCACCAGGACGGACGCCACTTCCTCCGCTTTAAATCCCTGAACTGAGGAATTCCACGACTGAATCGTTCTCGCGATCGCTTCCTGCACGCCGAAATACCCGCCGCCAGGCTTCGCCTCCTTCTCGAGCTCGAGCCAATTGGACTCTATGGCTGGCGCAATGGCTTGGCCCTTGAGGACATTCTGCTTGACGTAATCAAGCGCGGTCTTGATGTCCACTTTTTTATTAATTACGTGGTTAGCTACCTCAAGATTGACATCTCTACTTTCAGACCCGCCCTCAAGCAGGCACGTGATAGAAGATGTGCCCATGGGAATCCCAGCTGACTGACAGGAGAGCTTTCGTGGACTTGCGTTCGCCACCATGCTGATACCAAACTTGAGAGGCGGTAATGCAACTTTCGTAGCAGCGGCGTCTATCGTAACAGCACCACTCGCTGCAGGCACAGTAACAGTCAACGCCGATAACTTATAATTATCGGGACCAACATCTGGATGGTTGTGAACAAATACTAAACCACCTGCAGCGTCCGACGCTTGAAGAAGGCTCACAGACGCACTTGTCGTTGTCCCACTTTTCAGGCGAGAGCCGATCTGTTTTGGAGGACTACAGGCATTGAGTCCGAGAGCTAGAACCAAAAAAGACATGATTTTTAAGTTTTTCATGGGCCTACTCCTCATGGACACTTCACGGTCACTGCTGACTCCTGCTCCAAGCGGGCGACAGCTGAACCAGTGCAACTCTTGTTTTCAAATTTGAAGGTCAAAGAAACCTTAACGCCAAACTGACCAAGTGGATTACTTAGTCCCTGCATTACAAGCGACGCCTCAGGAACCACGATGCTGTTAGGCTCAACCGTGTACTGCATGTCAGTGAATTTGGCTTGGTTCCCTCCGTTGAAAATCAGAGTGGGGACGCCTTGCTTGGTCACCGCAATACCAAGCTTCGTGGTTGCGGTCACATCACTACTTGAAGGCGGTAGTCCACTTTGATTGTTGCTACCAGTGGATCCCGTATTGCCTCCAAGCGGAGGGAGCGAGGGGCCACTTTGGTTATTGCTACCAGTCGATCCGCCATTACCGCCACTTGGAGGAAGTGACGGACCGCTTGGAGTACTTCCGCCGCCAGATCCGCCAGATCCGCCAGATCCGCCAGATCCGCCAGATCCGCCAGATCCGCCAGATCCGCCAGGTCCGGAAAGCGGTGGTTGACCTGAATTGTTTGAAACGGTCGGAGGTCTTGAACCTGATGTACCTGATTGAGGTGAGTCGTTCGACGGATTGCTAGGAATCCAATCATCACTGCTCGTACCAGTGCCACCACTGGTATTGGTTGGCTTATTACAATTTTTTGAGGACGCTGCTTCCTTCGGATTTGCGCAGGGATTTTCGAAAACAACCTGTCGCGCACTCCTTTGGCATCCGCTTACTGCGAGCGCCAAAACAACTCCGATCAACTGAAACATTTTATAGGAATATAGCATGCGCCCCCCTTCAAATTCGGACGAACCGAGAGGGTATCGGTATCAACAAGCCAAAACTTTAAGTAAAAACAAAGTACCAACGAAAATAATAGGTTTTATACGCGCTTATCAGAAGATCCATCCGATGGTTTTTAAAACAGCTGCCTAACACGCTGTTCTGAATCAATAAAAGGAGATTAATCAAGAACCGATCAATGACATCCGATCCTACCTGTGAAACCCGGCCGGTCAGAAAGTGAGGCGCCATGAGTGTTGGACAACTCAAAGCTCTGCATTTATTGATTGCGATCAGCACAAGTAGTGTACTTGTCGGTTGTAATCGCAAGGCAAGAATTGTCACGCTCCAGCCATCTAACAACTCAATCAACAATTCCGGCAACTCTACGGGAGGGAATGGTCAGAGCCAATCTCCACAGGACGATGATCAGCGCCCCGCAACAAGCAATCAAATTCCTGAACAACAACAACAACAACAACAACAACAACAACAACAACAACAACAACAACAACAACAACAACAACAACAACAACAACAACAACAACAACAACAACAACAACAACAACAAGGCTCGAGCGACACATTTGATATTCAAGGGGCCGTTGTGAAATTTTATAAGTTTGGATTTTCCATCCCGGATGGATGGCGACTTGAGCAGGAATTAATTGAGGACGGCGTTACGATCTTAGCCGTCAGCGATAGCACTGCTTATCTTCGATTATATTCAAAAGCAGGAGAATCTCCGAACATGAAAGAGATGTTTGCATCCACGGCCCGCATTGTGTCCGACGAAACTCCGGAGACCATCGGTTCAACCTCATGGAAACGTTTAACAACCCAATCGGGAAGCATATACGTCTCAGCATTTTCCACCACCGTGGACGGAAGAGCTTATTATGGATTCGCTCGCTCCTCATCTCAAGAGGAAGCCACGAGTAGCGCGTCGAACTTCATTAAACTCCTCAAGTAAGATTTTGTTGATAGAGGTTCAGAATGACAACTTATATGAAAAATCTGATTATTATATGCGTCACAATCACAATCGGATCTTGTGCTGTTCCGCAGGAAAATTTCTCACGCCTGGGATCTCTAACCGGTAAAACATTTGCGGGCAAGAAGTACTACCTTGGGTGGGGACATGCTGACGCCAACGACCCTGCGATGATGCATAATGAAACGAAATACGATGTTCTTCACACTCACGAAATTTTTACTCATGGCCTCGGCGGAAGGTACGATGGCGCTAAACTTGTTGGCCAAGGTAATAACGAACAAATCCTATCGTCCTTTGAGCAGATCAAATCAAAAATGACTCGAAACGATATGTACGTTCAATATTCTAGTGGTCATGGATCGGAGGATGGCCTGCAGTATGGCGGTTCTTGGAGTGAAATTGCTGATCGCTTGCTTCAACTACCCGCGAAGGAAATTATTGTTTTTACAATGTCCTGTCACTCCGGCGGCCTCGTCAACGAGATCAATCGCAATCAGGCTAAGTGGCGTAGTTTTAAAGAGCAGGGACGCACGCTTTTTGTTATGACTTCAAGCACTCTGGAACAAACATCCTCCACGGGTCCCGCCGGTGCAGTGAGCGGCCCCGAAGGAAGCGAAGGCAGCGCGTTCGGACACTCATTATGGAAAGCTTTATGGGGTGATGCGGACGGAGCCTACGACGGTGTCAAAGATGGATTTATTGAACTTGGGGAAATTGAGGTTTTCGTCAAAAATCGCACGAAGCAATTGGGAGGACACAATCCCGTCAGCACTGGCTCATACAATTCTGGCCTGATTATGAACCGCGTGCCAAAATCCACAGACGGACTGACCTATCCAACCCAAGTCGAAGGAAATGAATCGAACAGTCTCGTAAGTCTAGACCCGCAGTTTTGATAGATTCGCGAGCATGGGATTTTCCCACAAATCACCAATGACCATCTAAAATTCCGCTAATTTAGTTTACTGAGCCCCTAGACTAAGACCGGCCAGCAACCAAAGAACAACTAATAGCTAGATTTTGTTATAATGGGACCAGGATCAATCTATGAGGACAGCGCGACCATGCAAATTCATCTCGTTAGAATCGCCTTGTATCTGCTGACTTTACAGACAGCGTTTTCCTCTTTTGCATGTAAGACTCTATCCAAAGTAACGTCACCGCAATCCACAGAAAAAGGCCTATCGGCCACTGCAAATGCAGATAACGTCGCTCTTTTCATGACGGCATACGCCTCTACTCCACAACACGGCTCACTTTTTGAAACAGATTTGAATCAATTTCACGAAGTCGTCACTGATCCAGATGGAAATTACAGATTCAAAACCATGGTCGAGCGTCGCGTTGGTCATTATCAAATGTTGGCAAACATTCGCAGCGCTTCACAGCAAGTAAGCGATCAAGGAACCCTTCTGATATTTTTAGCCGCACACGGTGCCAACAACGGTCAAATCCAGCCCGATGATCAGCGTTACGTGACTATCGGCTATCCAGAAGTTTTGCAGGCGATTCGCGAGGGTCGTAACGGTAAACCGTTTCGACGACTTGTGCTTTTCGTCAGCGCTTGTTTCAGTGGTTCCTGGCTACAAAATCTAGAATCATCCGAGGGCCTGATCAAAGAGCGTCTCGTCATAACGTCAGTTGGCGCCAATCAGATGTCCTGGATCGCTCAGGCGACCAGAGGCATGCTGCAAGCATTTCAGCAAATTAAAGACCAAAAGGACGCCACACTCCAAAGCTTAATCTCACAAGCTCGCTACAACGTCGGAGATATCATTTATAATGCCGACCCGGAGTCGATGATGTCTGAAGCTTTGGTTAACCCAAGCGGCACAACCTCAAAGCCAAATGAAGACACCAATGATACTACTGCATCAAAACCTTCATCTGACAAACCGGCTTCCGAAACACCCGATCAACCAACATCGAAGTTAGGCCGCCTCAAGGCCATCACTCAGGCGGATCGTCGCGGGGGCGTGCAACTCTACGTCTATTCCGAAACTGAGGTGACCAGGATCGAAATGAGCACGGGAAATGGATGGTGGCAGGTGTCTGACCAGTATTTGCCACAACCCGGATTCATAAGCATATACGGAACCTGGGCTAACCAGTCCTGGGCTAGAGAGCAGGATATAAAGCTTAGGCTGACGCTACCAAGCGGCACTCAGATTGAACAAACGATTGATATTGAGCATCGGTAGCAGATCGATCTGCTTCGACTTTCTCCGTAACTGTCCAAAAGGCCACAGGAAATCAGAAGCAGCCTCAACATATCCGGGATTTTAATTTTTATTTACCGCAAAAAATTTCAAAAATATCAGCTAGTTATAAATAAAATTTATCGCCGCGAGCAAAAAGTCCGTTAAGCCCTCTGAAGGTTGTCCAACAAGCTAATCCCCTGGAATCAATGAGGAGAGGTCCTCACTAGCTCTAGGGACAAGTGGACAAATAGGTCGCTTAAGCGAGGTAACTATGATTCGGAAAGACTTTTTAAAAACAACTCAAATAATCATGATGGCGCTCGCTGTCTGTTCCGGAATTGCCGCATGCACCGGGGCGTTTGATGATCCCTTTGTGTCGCCAAA
>JBIIGV010000086.1:0-11946 GCA_044236265.1 Oligoflexales bacterium | reverse complement strand
TAGTGTGCACAGCCCCCCCCTCACTCCTTCGGTAATCTACCGAGAGAAAGTCCACATCGCTAGTAGATAATCATCACCCAGCAATACGGCCGGAGTTTGGCGGCAAAGGTTGTTTTGCCCGTTGAAACCTTGATGCCTACGCAGCCATGCTGGCTGCGTAGGTCAGTGATGCGTTTATAAGGCTACGAGCGGTAGGTCTGTTGAAGTCTCGCAATACGCACCTCAAGAGGTGGGTGAGTTGAAATCAGAGCTAGAAGGGATCCTCCTGGTCGCGACGATATTTGCAGAGTGGCGATTCCTGCGGGGGCATCGGGCTGCCTTGCGCTGAAATTCTGTAACGACTTCAATGCGGCAATCATCTTGTCCTTACCAGCGAGGCTGGCCGCACCAGCATCCGCTCTAAACTCTCGGTGACGGGAAAATGCTGCGACCAAAATCATCCCCAATATGCTGAATGCGATTTCAAAGAGCAGAACCGCGATGAAATTCACAATGCTTCTTTTGTCTTCGTCTACGAATTGACTCGCAAACCAGGCCAATATTCTTGCAAAAAACATGACAAATGCGTTTACAACACCCTGCACAAGGGTCATGGTCACCATGTCGCCATTTGCAATATGAGCGACTTCGTGTGCCAGGACACCTTCGATCTCTGTACGATTCATTGTTCGAAGTAGCCCCGTGGATACTGCCACGAGGGCGCGAGATTTTGTTGGACCAGTGGCAAACGCATTTGGATCAGGACTCTCATAAATACCAACCTCTGGACACTGGGGTAGTCCGGACTGCGACGCAAGTCGATTCACTGTTTCAAGTACCCACCGCTCATCGGAGTGTCTCGTATCCTGCGAGATCAGACGAACTCCCATCATCCATTTGGCCATCATTCGGGAGAGAGCGAGCGAAATAAATGCGCCGCCAAATCCCCAAATGGTACAAAATAGCATCAACGCAGGAAGGTCTATGCCGTTAGATGTGAGGTAAGGTTGCACTCCAAATAGGTTGAGCACTGTTGTAATCGTCAAAACAATTAGAAGATTGACTGCGATGAAAAGAAAGAATCGTTTTCCTAAATTCATGATATTTCCTCCGTGTCGTAAATTTATTAACCACCCATGAACCAAGACACACAGGCTGTACTGCCTCGCGACCGCACTTGGTTTGTGATCTGCTTCTCGATAGCGCTTAATTTGGATTGGAGTTTTTCATCGGACAAACGAGAGCGCAGATGCTGAATCATGACATCAGGCGCAGGTCCTCCCATAGCGTTGACGCATGCAAGTCCATCAACGAAAGAGTTCCCTTCCTGGGACTTAAGGCTTTCGGTTAGAGCACCTTGAAATACTGCTAATGCAGCATTTCCAAAAGTCGTCACAGATTCAGGAGATGGTGTTGTTGTAAGCGTCTCTTTGTCGATGCTGACTGCCACGGGTTGTGTTTGGCTGGGGCTTAAAAAAACCTTGTATGCACCCCAAATGACCAAAGATACGAGAAGAATCATGGTGGCTGAAATGGCTAAAATGCCGATGATGATCGGCTTCTTGTACTTTTGAGCTAAATGCATGAATGTGTGCTGGTCCATCACGGTATTCTCCTCTTTTGTTTCGACACGAATAATCTTCGGTCTAAATTTTAGTTTGCTAAAATAGATAAATAAGAATTAAATATTTGGTTTAAGCGATCATTTGATGCTGGTAATCGCTGTGTAGTAACATCAGTCTCGGAAATGAGATGTGACAATTTGCGCCGCGTTAGGGGATTTTATGTCGGTAAGCCCACTTGATAATTTGCTCAAGCTATTAAAAGTCACACCTGTTGAAAGTGACGTCTTTGTTGGGCATGCGCAGGATCTCGGTTTTGGCCAGCTTTTTGGAGGCCATGTCCTTGCGCAGTCGCTGATGGCCGCAGCTCAGACCGTAGAATCCGATCGGTTGTGTCACTCCCTTCATGGATATTTTTTGCGTCTCGGTCGCACCAATGAACCGATTCATTACGAAGTGGACCGCGTGCGTAGTGGGCAAAGTTTTTCAACCAGGCTTGTCGTTGCAAAGCAGGGTGGTGTTGCGATATTTTCAATGTCGGCTTCATTTCAAAGGTTGGAACCAGGATTCTCGCATCAGGATTCCATGCCGCAAAATGTAAAGGGGCCTGACGGCCTTCTTAGCGAACTGGAGCGTGTGCGGAGCGTGAAAGAAAAGATTCCCGAAAAGGCCCGCGATGCATTGACAGCAGATCGGGCCATTGAGATTCGGGTAGCAGATCCCGTAGATTATTTTTCGCCTGAGCAGCGACCAGCCATAAAAAATTCATGGTTCAGAACTCTGGGTTCAGTGCAAGATCCTGATCCCTATCTGCATCAGGCTGTGTTGGCTTATGCCTCAGATTTTGGTTTAGCTTCTACGGCCGGGATGCCCCATGGCTTTACTTTCTTTAAGCCTGGAATTCAAATTGCCAGTCTTGATCACTCCCTTTGGTTTCATCGCGCCGTTGATCTTGATGGGTGGATGCTCTACGCCAAAGATAGTCCATCAGCAGCGGGTGCCCGCGGATTTAACCGCGGTCAGATTTTTAGTCATGACGGACAGCTCATGGCGTCCGTAGCTCAAGAGTCTTTAATTCGTGTCGCAAAAAAGTAATGAGTGCCTATTCGTAGCGCCCGATAGTGCCGGCCTCGTAATCAAGAAATGCTTGGGTGATTTCTTCCCGCGAATTCATCACAAAAGGACCAAGACCGACCATGGGTTCGCCCAGTGGTTCTCCGCCCATGAATAAAAGTTTTGAGTCTGTTTCTGCAGTTAAGGCAATTGTACTTTCAGCGCTGTCAAAAACGGCAAGTTCGACCTCACCAAACTGTTGGTTGTCATCAGTCTTGCATCGACCGCTGAGACAGAACAGCACAGCAGTATGATTCTCCGGAACGGTTAACTCCACAGGTTGACCTGCTTTAAGGCGAATATCCCATAGATTGACCGGTGTTTGTGTGACCGCAGGCCCCTTTTTCCCCAAGTATTCGCCTGCGATGATGCGAAGCTTCCCCGCTTGGTTCGGAAGATCTACAGTTGGGATATCTGATTGCGAAAGTGTCTGATAACGGGGCCTAAGAGATTTGTCTTTGGCTCTGAGATTAACCCAAAGTTGAATGACCTCAAATAAACCGCCGGCTTTCTGGAAAGCCTCGCTGTGCATCTCCTCGTGAAGAACGCCTGCGCCGGCAGTCATCCACTGAACATCTCCGGGGCCTATAGTTCCTGTACTCCCAGAAGAATCTCTGTGGGTGACCTCGCCACTGTAAATGATCGTTACGGTTTCAAAACCGCGATGAGGATGCTCGCCGACGCCTTTCTGGCCAGACGACGGCGGAAACTCATGAGGACCGGCGTAGTCTAAAAGTAGAAATGGTGAAATTTTCTTGCCTAGATCGTTGTAGCCAAACATGTTGCGGACGGGAAAGCCGTTGCCAACCCAGTGATTGCTTCTTGACTTTTGGATGGTGACGATCTTTTTCAATTGGGTGGACTCCCCGATCAATGCTTCGCTTTTTGCACCAATGATGATGTGCTGCGACCATCAACGAGAGGAATGACCTCCACTCGTCCGCCCCAGGCGATAACCTCTTTAGCACCAACAATCGTATCGACCGTGTAATCACCACCTTTGACTAAAACATTCGGTTTAAGTTCCAGAATCAGTGAGTGGGGGGTCTCCTCGCCAAAAATGGTCACGTAGTCAACGCAAGCAAGGGCTGCCATGATCCGAGCGCGGTCGTCTTCGCTCTGTAGTGGGCGAGACGGACCTTTTAGCTTACGAACGCTTTCGTCGCTATTCAGTGCCACGATCAGCAGATCACCAAATGATTTGGATTTTTGTAGGGATTCAATGTGACCAGCATGAAGCAGGTCAAAACAGCCGTTGGTAAAAACCACTTTTTTGCCTTCTTCTCTCGCCTGGGCAAGAATTTGGCAAAGCTCCTGACGAGGCAACACCTTTTCTGGCTGCGTCTCTCCAGTTTCAGATTTGAAGGCGTCAAGAAATTCCGCTGCTGTAAGAGTAGCGGTTCCCAGTTTTCCGCAGACGATGCCGGCTGCAATGTTGGCGAGTTGCACGCTTCTAGATGCACCGACTGCTGCTCCCATTCCCATGGCTAGAAAGGCAACCATGGTATCGCCGGCTCCGCTCACGTCAGCCACCTGTAGTGCAGTCGATTCAAAATGTTCGGATCCTTCAACATCTTTCCCACGTATAGTTACGCCTTTATCACTCAGTGATAAAACCACATTACGAGCACCACTTGACTCTAAGATGGCCTGACAAAGAGAATCAACTTCAGTGTCAAATGACGGGAATTTGACTCCAGGCTTTGTGATTTTAAGGATGTCTCGCCCTTCCGAGAGGTTGGGCTTGATGAGCGTTGTTCCGTTGTAACGCTTCATATCGAGAGACTTAGGGTCTGTGATGACTGGCACGTGGTGGGTATTTGCAAGTTTAATGACTCTTTGCAACAACGTTGGTGTGCAAACACCTTTACCGTAGTCACTGATTACAAGTGCTTTGGGGCCTTTTAAGTTGACGAATAGCTTTGCTTTCTCTTCAAGAAGATCTTCTTCGCTCGGAGTAATGATTGCACTTGTCTCACTGTCAATCCGCACGACTTGCTGGTACCCGGCCATCACGCGAAGTTTTCTTGTGGTAGGATGCTGAGCGTTTTTCAAAAGGGCGGATGTGTCTACGCCGAGCTCCTGGCAAATTTGCTCAAACCGCTGTCCGTCCGCATCTTGCCCGATGCGTCCTGCCAGCGTGACTTTACCGCCAAAGTCCGCAATGTTTGCTGCGACGTTGGCTGCGCCACCAAGCACAGCCCATTGCTTTTGTTCAAGCACAACTGGAACTGGTGCTTCTGGAGATATACGACTCACTTTACCAGTGACATAAGTATCAAGGATCAAGTCGCCGAGCACAAATACGCGGGTACCTTGCATTTTTAAAACATCATCGCCCACGCTGGAGGCTAGTTTTCTAATCATGGAACGCTCCATCACAAAATATTTCGATCCATGGTGCGAGTATTTCATTTTCTTGGGGAAATTGGTACGGAACTCTCACGTCAGCGACGCCTACGAGCAGTCACATTCGAACCGAATCCTGGCTTAGATTTGTATGCAAAATATTGAAAATATTGGAATAAGTGGCGATATCAAATGGTCGCCTCAATGTCTGTCGCGTTTCTTCCGATGTCCTCCTGACTGGAGCAGGAATGGAAAATAAACAAGTTTTTTTCGTAGTCGTTCTAGCGGTGATTCTTGCGCGCTGCGCGGGCGCAGAGATGGCTGGTGGATCTGGTGCGGCTGGCAAATCTAAAAAACCGATAGTTCCCCCAACTGGATTACCGGCATTTGGGTGTATCGAGGCATCAGTTGCCGCGAATGCGGGTCAGACGGTACAAATCAATGTTGCTGGCTATACTGCTTCGACATCTGTAGCTGTGCAAGATGACTTCGGAACGGCTAAAGTCGATACAATAGCGATATCCTATACAGCTCCTGGCATCGTGTCAGAAAACCGTGACGTAGTTTTAACGCTTAAAGATGGCTCAAAGACAGCCTCTTGCTTGGTCAAGCTTATCGGCACGGGGAAAGTATTGATTCATGACGATGGCACCAGTCGCGCTCTCTTGGCCAACATTTATAAATTAAATCATGGGCCAGGTGTTATCGTTGATAGAGAGGTTTATAATTTACCAGACCTGTCGACTCTAACACCTCTTCCACAGCGTTACATGGCGCCGAATATTAATGTTCCCACTACAAAGTGGACGAATGGATTTCCATCGGCGCCAGATCTAGTGGAATGGTTTGCTATTCGTTTTAGTGGCAAAATTTCAGCACCCTTGGACGGACAATATACGTTCAAGTTTTCTGCTTTAGACGATGGCGCAAAACTGTTTATTGACGATCAGCTAGTTCTAAATTGGGACGGATTATCCTGGCCAGAGGCCATTGCTGCACGTCAGCCTTCTTCGATTAACCTGACCAAAGGTGAACATAGTTTTAGAGTCGACTACCTTCAAGGTCCGCGTGACTATTTGGGGGTGGTGCTACAGTGGAAAGTTCCAAATACGGCAGAGTTTTCTGTTATCCCTGCCTCGGCACTTAGTCGCCCCTAATGGTCACAGTCCATTGTTGTTCCGTTAGTTAAGAGTCGCAAAAAATCGATCCCAAAGTCTTATGTGGTCTGCGAGTCGGCGGGACTCGACGGATCTTTGACCCTCAAATGAGAAGGCTCTGCGACCGTACGTTTCAAGATAGTAATCATCAGACCCACCAACAGCCGAGTAACCGAGAATGTCGCTCACGGTGCCGTACGGGTAATTAAAAATATCTTTGACCAGCTCGCCGAACTCCTGGTGTCGGGTCAGTGCATCACCCGTGAGCCCTTCAGAGGTCCACGCCCATGGATGAATTAGGCCGCCAATGCAGCAGTGATATTCCATGGTCGCCTCAACGGTAAGTTGAAGCGACTGGGCCTCCGAGGCGACGAAATTGGTAACCGCCCGCGTTTCCGGTTGGCGAAAGCCCTGATTACCTGCCGCTTGAATTTTAAAATCTCGGTTTAAATCAGCGCCGGCAGCATTGCCGCGCTGTCCAGCGCTGTAGCCGTCGGGATTCATGATTGGAACAAAGTAGACGACACCGCCATTTTCTATGAATCGGTTAAATTCGGGCGCTGGATTGGTTTTGGCTAAAAACTCAATAGGCAACCGATCCGTGATGTGCAGGTATTCGTTGCCGTGAATGGCTTCCGAAATGAATACGGCAGGTCGACGCTTCGTGGAGACATCCCTGTTCATAATCCTGAGTGCCATCAGCGGTTTGTTTTGCCCCGAGCGACCATATTCGATCCACGCAGTCGTCGAAGAGTGCTCCAGGTGTAATTTTGCAAAGGCGGAATGAATATCAGCAAGCGGAGGGCGTGAAATTCCCGAGTCACTATGAATCAGCTCATACTCAAGCGGACGCCCAAACAGATAGCGCTCGGCCGACTGAGTTGTAGTCGCAAGTGCCGCAGCAATGCTCGCGGTCGCGAGAAGCATAGCCAAAGGATGACGCATTAGTGCACTCCACCTTGAGTGGGAGCGGCTTCGCGCTGGTTTCGCATGGCCTCAAAATTAAGCGGAGCTAACATAATTGGAGGCAGAGAGCCCATAGTCATCGCCTGATCAATATTGGCCCTAGCGTACGGAAACAGCGTTTGCGGGCAGAATACGAGGAGAATGTGATCCAACTGCTGCGGCGACGCGTTTTTGATTTCAAAAACACCTGATTGTTCAATCTCAATCATAAAGATCGACTCGTCGCCGACTTTCGCATCCAGAAGAACATTCAGCGTCACTTCGTAAAAGTTGTTATTCATCTTCTTTGGTGTGACATTCACCTCAACCTTCATCTCCGGTTGGTGCTGTTGCTGAAAAATCTGGGGTGCTTTCGGTAACTCAAACGACAAGTCTTTGACATAGATGCGAGCAATCGTAATTTCAACTTGTCCTGGTTGAGGCTGTCCTTGTCCCGGCTGATTCATAATGCGATCTCCATGGATATGGCTTTGATGTTTAATAATTGAGGAATCATTACTTGTAGTTTTGCGGGGCTAGTTGTCGTTCAATCAACTCGATGAATATGTGAATCACCTTGATGTGAAGCTCTTGAACCCGATCGGCATACTGACCTGCGGGCGTTGCAATATGGACATCGACCAAATCACCCAAGGCGCACTGATCTTTGCCTGTCAAGGCGACGACTTTCATGCCAAGGCTTTTAGCTACCTGAGCTGCTTTCACGACGTTTTTGCTGGTGCCGCTGGTCGAAATTCCAACTAAAACATCACCGGGTCGCCCGTGTGCTTCGAGATAACGACTGAATACGAATTCATAGCCGTAGTCATTTGCAACACAGGCGAGGTGACTCGGATCGGAAATTGCTGCTGCAGCGTAGGCTGGTCGGTCAAGACGATAGCGCCCGGAGAGTTCCTCAGCAAAATGCATGGCGTCACACATACTGCCGCCGTTACCGCAGGAAAAAATCCGTCCCTGTTTACTCAGAGAGGCAGCCATCATGGCAGCGGCTTCGGCGATACGGCTCAACTTTGCCTGATCGGCCATCAGTTGAGTTAAACCAGACTGGGCTTCCCTTAGTGCTGCGAGAATCGTTTCGTTGCTTGCCACGAGGATCTCCTTGAATGCTAGGTGCGTGCGCGTTGAGATGACGATGCGTCAGGGCGCCCCATGCACTCATAGTGAAACCCAAGGTTCTTTAAATGTTTGAAGCTCCACTGGTTTCGCAGGTCGAATACAGCACGGGTTCGCATCAGAGACGCCACTTTATCGAAGTTTGGCCGTTTGTACTCAGGCCACTCCGTCACCAACACCAAGGCATCCGCATTTTTGACGGCATCGTATGCTTGGTCAACATAAGTGAGTCCATTTTGGCTGCCAATCTCGCGGCTAAAGTTCTCCTGACCCTGTGGGTCATGACCTATGACCGTCGCGCCTGCCTTTAGCAGTGTTTCAATGATCGTCAGTGCAGGGGCCTCGCGTACATCGTCTGTGCCTGGTTTGAACGCTAAGCCCCAAATGGCGACGGTCTTGCCTTTGAGATTGCCGCCAAAGTGGTTGAGGACCTTCAAGGCACCGTGTTTCTTTTGCGCCTCATTGGCGGTGGTCACGCTTTTCAAAATTTCCAGCGAAACGCCGTAATGATCACCTGTCTTTACAAGAGCAGCAACATCCTTGGGAAAGCAGCTTCCACCGTAGCCAGGGCCGGCCCAAAGAAATTTGCGGCCGATACGCGGATCCGAGCCCATACCCCGCCGAACATTGTCGATGTCAGCACCAACTTTTTCGCAAAGCCTTGATAGCTCGTTCATAAAGCTGATGCGCGTCGCTAACATAGCGTTACTTCCGTATTTGATAAGCTCTGAGGAGCGGCGATCCACGATAAATAGCTTTGACGGATCATCGATGACAAATACCGTGTAGAGCTCTTTAAGAAGTTCGGCATCCTGGTCATTGGTAACACCAGCCACAATGCGGTCAGGGTGGAGGAAGTCATTGACCGCAGCGCCTTCTTTGAGGAACTCGGGGTTAGAGCCTACGCTGACTCGGTGTTTGGCGCCTCGCGCCTTCAGGGTCTGCTGGATAATGTCATCTACAATGTCGCACGTGCCGACGGGGACCGTAGACTTCACAATGGCAAGCAGGTTGCCGGAACACATCTCGCCAATGCTTTTGGCTACGGCCTTTACGTAAGACAAGTCTGCGCTGCCGTCTTCTCCCTCAGGTGTTCCAACGGCGATGAATGCGACATCCGCGCCATTCAGGGCGTCTTCCAGTTTTGTCGTAAAGAAAAGTCGATCATGTTCGAGATTTTGCTGAATCAGAGGCTCAAGACCCGGCTCATAAATCGGCGAGTGCGCTTCTTTCAGCATTTTAATTTTCTTTTCGTCGAGATCAACGCAGGTCACCACGTGTCCAACCTCAGCAAGGCATGTCCCTGTAACGAGTCCAACGTAACCGGTTCCGATGACCGCAATCCGCATCAGCTAATCCTCCGTACTTTCAAGTACTTTTTGACGTTTGTGAGATTAGCGCAAGGCTGGTGGGGGTGCAACATGAGTCTCTGGGCCTTGGGGTGATTTTGCGATCAAAACCAGCACAGGGTAAAATAAAAGAGGATTAAACATCCTAATTTATTGTTTATTTTTTGGTTTGGTTGGGTGCACGATGTCAGATGATAAAACCATAATTGCCGATCCGGGTAGCACCGTATTTCAGCCGCCAAAACGCAAAGCAGCGTCGCTGATTCAATATAACGGCGCAAATCTAGGCAGAAGAATTCAATTAATCGAGCAACGAACGATCGTTGGTCGCACGCCTGAATCGCACATCTTTGTCAACGAAGCTAGTGTATCTCGCCAACATGCCGCAATAACTTCATCGGCAGCAGGGTTCGAAATCGAAGATCTCGGAAGTTCCAATGGCACGTTCATCAACGATGTGAAAGTCACAACCAGAACGTTGCTCAAAGATGGGGACATGCTTCGTCTTGGAACAGTATTGTTTCGCTTTTTTGCCTCTGACAATGCGGAATCCATCTGGGCTGATAAAATTTATCGGATGGCAACCATTGACGCAGGAACGGATACATTCAACAAAAAATACCTTCTCGACTTTTTAGATAGTCAGCTCAAATTTGCGAGGCAGTACAAACGACCGTTATCAATTATTTACTACGATCTTGATCATTTCAAAAAGGTTAATGACACGCTTGGGCATAACGGCGGTGATGTTGTATTGCGTGACACAGCCACTATTTGCAAGTCAGCCATTCGCAAAGATGACGTCCTTGGGCGTTACGGTGGAGAGGAGTTTGTCATAGTACTTCCCGATACCGATCAAAAAGTGGCCGCTGATCTTGCAGAGCGTTTGCGAGCAGCGATCCAAAATCATGTGTTCAAAATTGAAGTGGATGGCAAAGTTGTGGATCACCGACAGACGATGAGTATGGGTGTATCTCAACTCTCTCCCGACATGCAAACAGTCGAGGCGTTTTTGGAATCGGCAGACAAAAAGTTGTATTTTTCGAAGCAGAACGGAAGAAATAAAGTCACGGTTTGAACCTAGAAGCGGTGGAGAATGCGTGTGATCTCGAAGTCATTAAAAAATTTTTCGATTATATTCTTGTCTGCGGTGGCTTTGTCAGGTTGCGTCAGCTCAATTGATAAAGGGTTTGAGCTTAACGACGAAATTCACAATGATGAGGACTACTACGACAAGTATCAGTCGGCCACGCGTGGTGGTGACTTAATTCAAAAGTTTGATGTTAAGTATCGGATTCATGCCACGTACCTTTCGCCCGAATTTCGCTCGGCACTCGTAAAGCGTGTGCAGAAACTTTATATGGAAGATGCCGCTGGAGCTTTTGAAGAAGCCTCATCAAAAGCTGGATTCATTGTGACCATATACGGTCTCGAGCGCGAGACGGTCGACTTATCAAATACCAGCCACTGGACGCTCATTTTTGAAACTAAAGATGGACCCGTACGTCCCGTTTTGGTTCGCAAAATTAATGACAAGATTCGGTGGAGAAATTTCTTTGAGACAATTTCCCCTTGGACATCCGACTATTTGGTCGTTTTTGACCGCGCTGCAGTGAACCCTGGCGCCACCAACCTTGTGGAAAAGCCTAAGACAAAGCTTGTTTTGGCAACGGGCGAGGGAAAAGTTCAATTGGAGTGGTAACTCATTTCTCGTGAGGGGGTATGTCCATGGCGCGCTTTCGTTACAGCGATTTAGTTCTTGAGCTGGTAGAGCTTTGTCATGAAGTTAAAAAAGACCTTCAGCAGCGTCTGCGGTACTATCGCGCGAGTGCATACAAAATGGACGCGGCCAGGCCTATTAACGAGCGCGTAGACCAACTCCGGGCTATTTTTGATATCTTGTCGGATGATGATCTGGCCGAAGCTTTGGCAGACCACGATGCAATCATGGACTGTGGTCCGCAGATGCTTCAAGCCGGTGAATGCTCGGTCACCGCAAGGGTGGGAGTGCTGATAGCAGCTATGGATCCAGCGCTTAACGCCCTTGTTAGACGGCATGGTAATAGCCAGAGCCAGGTGCGCGTTGAGACCATTAAGGCCCTTCATCGACATCGTTCTACGTTGATGAATATTTGCCGCGAGGGTTCCCGATCCTGGGAGCTGTTGCGCGGTCTTTGATCGCTTATCGTGAAGCCAGTCGTAAAATTTTCTGCCATCCAGCTGCTCATTTCATGCTTGGTGTTGTTTTTTCCTTCAGCACTAAATCTTGAATATGAATACGCATGGCAAGTGGCCCTTGTCATGGTGATCGTTGCGTCTTTGTCCTCGATGGCACTTCCATCTCGTTGGCTGAACCTT
>JBIIGV010000085.1:0-11953 GCA_044236265.1 Oligoflexales bacterium | reverse complement strand
CCGAGAGGCTGATTCGCGGTGTACAGGCTGTGCTGGAACAGTCGGGTGGATACGGTGAATGGGTATTTGTAGACGACAAAGGACGTTGGAATGTTGATGGAAAACATGTGTTTTCGACTCAGGCCGGTTGTCCCGAATGTGGATTTTCATGGCCACGCCTGGATTCTCGTTACTTCAATTCTAACTCTCTTGGACGATGTGACGACTGTGATGGCTACGGCGAGCTTGATGTCGTTGAGTCCGAAGATGGGGTGGATGATGAGGAGGTTTTAGGTGAGACCGAGGTGCGCTGCGAAACCTGTTACGGGACAGGAGTCCAAAAGGACGCAGAAGCAATCCTTCTAGGCGGCAAGACGATCCACGAAATTCTGAATATGCCGCTCACCCACCTGCGTCAGCAGTTCGCTGATCTCGCCGTTCGTGGCAATCTGAACGGCAATCCAGCGTTCGAACGCGTTTACTCGGAGGTTTGCGCATCCATTGGTCGTTTGGTGGACATGAATATTGGTTATCTCTCGCTGGCTCGACGTGTGCGAAGTTTGTCGGGGGGCGAAGCGCAACGCGTCAAGCTTTCGGGAGTCTTGAGCGAGAACCTGAGGGGAATCCTTTATGTTCTCGATGAGCCCAGTCAGGGACTTCATCACACAGAGCTTGCGACGATGATTCAAAGTCTTAAAGCACTTCGTGATCAGGGGAACACGATTCTAATCGTTGATCATGACGAAGATATCATGCGGGCCGCTGATTATATTGTGGACCTCGGTCCAACGGGTGGAGCTGACGGAGGGCATTTGCAGGCTTCGTTTATCCCGAAGGATGCCGGCAAATTTATCAAGATGTCGAAGACTGCTGAGTGGCTCGTGCGTAAGCCGGTGGCTATCACTCGCAAGAAAATTGATCGTTCTAAATCGAGATTTCTCGAGATACAAAAACCAAAGATCAATAATTTACGGATGAGCAAGGCGCGCATTCCGCTGGAAGCTATGACCGTCGTTACCGGTGTCAGTGGGGCGGGTAAGAGTAGTCTTGTTTTAGGAGTGTTGGTCCCTAATCTTTTAGCTGCCATGAATCTTGATGAGAAGAAGGCAAAGAAAAAATCCTGGGTCCATTGCGAGTCTTTTACGGGGCATGATGACTTGCTGCGCGTTGATTTAATTGATCGGCGTCCAGTCGCAAAAAGTAGCGTGAGTATGCCTGCAACATATCTGGATGTTCTAGGTGATCTCCGTGATCTTTATGCCTCGTTGCCAGATGCCCAAGTGGCAGGGCTTACGGCGAAGTCGTTCTCGATTCATGTAGAGGGTGGCCGTTGTCCTGAGTGCAAAGGTCGAGGAGAGCTTAATCTGACGATGCGCTTTTTAGCTGATGCGCGGGTGCAATGCCCTGTTTGCCGGGGCAGACGATTTCGCTCACACGTACTGGATGTGAAGTTTAATGGTCTCTCTATTTATGATGTTTTAAATCTAAGTGTTGATGAAGCTGTAGCGCGCTTTGCTCATCACAAGAAAATTATCCAGAAGTTAGCTCCCGCGCAAAGTTTGGGGTTGGGGTACTTAAAGCTTGGACAGCCAAGTGCCAGCCTTTCTGGCGGTGAGGCTCAACGACTTAAGATGGTGCCGTATTTCTCAAAGAAAATGGGGCAGGGAAGTGTTTTAATTCTGGATGAGCCGACTACGGGACTGCATTTTGAAGACGTGACGCGACTTATTTCTGTCATGCGTGAATTAGCTGACGCAGGCGCAACGCTCATTGTCGTGGAGCACAATCAGGATGTGATTCGAGCAGCCGACTGGTGTTTGGCGATTGGTCCCGGCGCAGCCGATGCTGGCGGAGAGCTTGTCTATGAGGGCGTTCCGAAGGAGCTGCACTGATGAACGACGGGTTAACGGTTCTAAAACGCCGTGACGCCCTGCGTAAGGCGACTCGTGGTTTTTTTGAGACACGAGGATACCTGGAAGTAGACACACCGGTTGTTACCCGTTGTCCTGGTACCGAGGTTCATCTTCAGTATTTTGAGACGTCATGGTCCGATCACGCGCAAAAGAAACATCAGCGCTGGCTTCGTAGCAGTCCTGAGTTGCATATGAAGCGCATCATGGCTTTAGGTGTCGAAAAGTCATTTCAGATTGGTCCTTGCTTTCGTAATCATGGTGAAATGAGTGAATGGCATAATCCAGAATTTACAATGCTCGAGTGGTATTGTTCAGGAATGTCATATCACCAAATGATCAAAGAGACAGAAGACTATCTGCGAGAGACGGCAGACGCGTTTGCGAGGCTTTATGAAATAAAAGATCCCGATCTACTGCCAAAGAAATTTGAATGGATTGGTGTATTTGATGCCTTTAAATCATGGGGAGGCATTGATCTTATTGATGGGGATCCTGAGCTTGCGAAAAAAGCAATTGAGGCTGGCGTTTTATCGGTGCAAAATACCGACGACTTTGAAATAGCCTACTTCAAAACTCTCATTGAAAAAATTGAGCCGCAAATTGCCAAGATTAAAGGCTGTGTCCTGATGGATTATCCGCCGTCGCAGTCGGCTCTTGCAGTGGTCCAAAATGGAAGAGCGTCGCGATTTGAATTTTACCTGGGGCGTGTCGAGCTGTGTAATGGTTTTTATGAGTTGACCGGTGAGTCCGAGAATCGCAAGCGCATTGGAGAGGCGATGGCCTTGAGACGGTCGCATGGCTATCCAGATTCCCCAGAGGATGAGGATTTTTATCTTGCGATGAAAAACTTTATAAAGCCCTGCGCCGGAAACGCACTGGGATTTGATCGGTGGTTGGCTCTGCTAGCGGGATCGGCTTCGCTCGACTCGTCTTTGTTATTTCGTGAGATGAAATAATTTAGATTTTTAGATTAGTAGCTAATTCAAGTATTTCTTTGGCCAGTGGATTCATTTTTAAAATTGATTTAGGCGTCAACACTCCATTTTCAAACAAGTCCCTTTCGCATAAGGACTCCATAATGCCGACAACATCCAGGGTGGAAGCAAGAATCGTTGCTAGGGTCTTGATCTTCATTTCATATTGAAGCGCCTTGATATCTCTGGCGCTTGGTTTTCCTGCGACGGAAAGTAGTGACACAAGTTGGTCCTTGTTGATGTGGCGAAGATCCTGGCTGATGTCTCTATGTTGGATGCCAAATGCAATTTGCAGTCTTGCGATCCCACTTGAGGTCAATACAGACGAAATATCATCCAGTATGGGAAGTATCTGCGTAACAGGGTTAAGTTCGATCAAAACGTTTTGGCCACGTTGATGATTCACGATCAATTCTATAAATTTATGTGCAAGTACGGTTCTAGGGAGTCTTGCTTGCCACTGGGCGTCAAAATGAATGAATCGCGTGCGCAGATCAAAAAAGACATGATTCCCCATTCCTGGGGTATCCATAAAGCGAATCTTTGCCGCTTCGATATGAGGTCGGAAAAATGACAAGCTCAATCGATCCATGATTGGGTGTTCGAATTCAACCGGTGATATTTGTACGGAGGACGGGATTCCAAGTTCCTGCAGTTTTGCGTCGATTACAAAACGACTACGAGCAGCGCGCGTCAATATGGGTTGCATAAGCCTTAGTAGTTTATGCAATGGTCCACCGTAATGTTTCAAGTTACTGAAATCCGGCATTCGACCTTTTGGCGAAAGGCTATAGTCACATGTTTCAGGCTTCCTCCAGGCTTGCCAATGCCAAGCGTCGAGGGCTCTCATGTCTCCGTTAATCAAGGCGATGCACTGGACGGCGATGTGCTTTTCGATATCACTAGCAAAAGCCATCGTCATGATCCGTTCGGTTGTGCCTGGTGACACACGCTCAGAAACAATTAAGTCTCGCCAATTAATCTGAGGATTGCGACCAGTCCGAGATCCCGTCTCTAAATCCAAACCCTCAAACCGGGATCCTGCCTCGTCGGGGTTCTCAACGAGCGTTTTTTCAGTGTTGCTCGTTTCCGAGAATTGATGAATAGGCTGATGGTCCGTCTCTGGGGCGAGAGAAACTGCTGCTCCCGCGTCAAACGCGTTCATTCCGCTCGACCATGTATTATTGCCGGAATTCTGGCCAGTAGGGTTGGTGTCACTTTCAGACTGCAATGCGATTTGCGGAAGCCCGATCTGAATCATTGGTGTGGCTGAGATCCAGGCCTTCTGCATTTGAGCAGCTCTTTCCTGAATCTCAAAGTCCTTTTGCTTGCTGGATGCTCTATCTATATGGAGTTCAAATCCGCCTTGATTCGCAGCTCGAGCCTTCCGCAGTGAATTTGTCAGGGATTCAAGGGTGAACGGCGTCTGTTCTAGAATACTTCTGTCTTTTTGGATCAGCGGTATAACTCGCTCTAAGTGGCTAATGAGCTTTTGTCTTGCTCCGGTCTCCTCATAAAGGGAATAAAGGGGAATCCAAGAACGGTTATCTAGTGGATTCTCCTGGGCTAGCGTTTCAAACACTGGAATCGAGTCAAGTCGACGGCTGTCGCTGCTATATAAGTGGTTCGCAAAAAAGTGTATGACCTCGCTTCTGGCGTTTTTCTTAAGTAATCCCAGATAACGATCTTTATTTAGTATGGCTACCATCTCAAGCCATTTTGGCTGTTGATCCACTAATGAGAACTGCTCCCGCCAATCGTTGATCATACGTTGCACATTGCCGCCACTGCGTTCAGCTTTTGATAGAATTTGTACAGCCATGGTCGCGAGTCGATCAGCTGATTCGACGTGGAAATGATTTTTAAACATTGCGTTCAGATCTTCATTACTCGCTACCTGCCATTCAATCGAGCGTTCGATCAAATAATCAGTCAATTGGGAGTCAGTGCCTGTGCGCGCCCATGACAAGAGGGTTTGTGTGATCGTTGCGAAATGTGCTTTATCCAGACGACATCGAGATAGCATGTCCAATCCGGCCTTTAGAACCGCTGGATGATTTAATATTTCGGGATTGTTCAAGATTTTTAGGAGGTAAGTTTGAGCGCTGTCAATTGAGCCGGCTTGCGCGTAAAGAGAGCTAAGCATGAAGTTTTCGCTTATATTTAGCTCATTTTTGTCGGTCCAAACTTGGATGCAGAATTCGGCAGAACGCTCAAAGTTATCGAGCCTGCTGTTGATGACTCGGACGGCCCAGCATAATAGGTCATTTTGACCATCTTGGTCAGACGATGAAATCTTATTTGCTATTTGCTTTAGCCATCGTTCGAGCTTCCGCTCTCTGACGCACAGAAACTCGAGTAGTTCCAGTTTTTCTACACTGAGAGGCTGTCTCGATCCAAAATCTTCTAGTACATCGATGAGAAAAGATGGTCTTTCATTCGTTCTCATCCATAAGTCAAAATATCGCTGCGAGTGCGCCAAACGCCGTTTCGGGTCGTTAGTTGTGTTTCGACATAGTTTGTGCCAGTCTGCAAGACTTTGGGTGTCATCGGCGAGCAAGCTTTCCACGACTGTCTCATCGACGATACAGATATTTCCGCTCTCGATTTCGTTTATCAAGAAGCCTTTGCCGATTGCTAGAAATCCAGATGCAATCAACGTGTGAATAATGGTATTTCGGCTTGCTGATCCCGGAGAGGTATCGGAAATCGCCGCAGAACAGAGATCTTCGAGTTCCTCGGCAAAAATCTGATTCTGCGATGCGCAAATTTGGTCGATTGCGTTATCGCGCAGTGATGTGACTTGGGGTGTTCCTTGCAGTGAAATCTCGTGAGCCTTTAATAGAGCGCGCAGTTCTTTGACTCGCTCGGATTGAATGTGCTTCAGCAGTCGAGCTTTGCTTAGTGACAAATTTTGACTTTGGCCTGCGAGGGATGCGAATGCGTTCTCGTAGAGTCCATCAGCGGAGATTAAATCTTTTTCCGTAACAGTGACTAATAGATGCTGGTACTCTTGCTGATCTGCATATGGAAGTCGGTTGCTGATAAAATTCGAGACATCGATTGAGTCAGCGTGAGCTAATTTATGCTTCAAGATGATGTTGGCCTCTTTGCTCGATAGAAGCGGCAGAATGCCAGGCGTTGTCATCGCTACGATGGCATCAGATTGCAATTCTGGGATTTCAAGTCCGGCCCTTGTAGCAGAGAGTTTCCATCGAATCTGTTCATCTTTAGTAAGGCCGCTAATGTCAGCGCGCATCATTGCGATAACAAGTGCCTGTGTCATTGTGGGTAATTGTTGGTTCGCAGATTCCAGGATTGTCAAATACTGAATGTCGACAATGCCTTCTGATAGTAACTCTATTACATTTGTGGATGATTTCTGCAGATTTCCGTCTTTGTGATTGTAGAGAGCACTTCGATGCAAGGCTTTTACTCTTGCCTGAGGATCGGGTTGTGATGCGCGCATTTGCATGACGCGTTCAACACCATCACTATTTTTTGATTCAATAAAGAACTGCTCAAATTCTGCAAGCTCGTTGTCCGATATTTTCGCTCCCGATGAAAGTGCGCTGTTATATCGGTAATTAGCTAGCTTAATATTGCCCTCTTTTTTGTGCCATATTCTGGCCATGATCAGGTTTGTCTTGAAAATCAGCTGAGCATCACGACTTTTTTCAGTTTGGGAGAGAACGGCGTCAAGGTGTGTCAATACATCTCGGTGTCGCCCATTGATGGCAAGTATTTCTGCAATTTGAAGAGCTAGCGTGGGATCATCGTTGCAAAGGCCTAATGCGCGTTCTAGGCCATCCGTTATTTTGCTAGCCCATGCCTCTGTGGCGCCTGAACCGCTCTCCATGATTTCCACGAGTCGGTTTGCGCCTTCGGCGATTTCTACCTTTCGACGTCCGTGAGCCAATATTTTCAATGTGGCGTCGATTTCAATGTCCAGGTTCCCCGAGGTTTTAGCCATTTGTGAGATCTTCCGGAGAATCCGAGGGTTTTGGCTTGAGTTTTCGAGTGCGACATTCCAGCATCGGTAAGCCATATTGGGATCCACTGAAGCCCACGCGTCACCGAGTGTTTCTGGAACGACTCTTGATAAAGGGTCTAAGGAGTCAATTGCGCCATAGGTTTCTGAAATTTGACGGATAGTTGCTGAGAGGTGCTGGATGATGGATTTTTGTGACTCAAGTCTTGATGCCAACTGTGTGATACCTGTCATGGACATGAGGCTTCGATCGGTCGTGGAGTCTATAATTGCGACCAAGTCCTTTTTCGGATGCTCAATCTTTAGATTTGGTTCGGCGGCAAGTCGCATCAAGACGTCATTGTCCAAAGGAACATGTCGCGCGACTGCGTCGGGCTGCTTCCTTAGAAGGATTTTTGTGTCGATGCTCTTCCATGTTTCGGAAGTTTCTCTTGCTTCAATAATTTCGAGAGGGGTTTCTGCTTGAGTTGCGGGCTCCAATGTCGTCTCAAGAGTAATGAGATCTCTGGATTTGGTGATTTTAAGCGGAATTGGCAATTCAACTACCATGGTTTCGTTGAACGGCCGACGCTGTGATTTTGCTTTCTTCGCTTTGCCCCCGGCGATGGCGAGCGGGATCTGAAACTCGGCCAAATGCCTCGGTGTCCATGCCTTCAAAGAGAAAGGTGTATAGGATTCAGCTACCGATGTGACAAGATCTGGCCACCAGTGGGATATATAATCGCCGATAAGAAATGTATCCGTAATTTGAAGCGAAATTTGCGAATTGATGTGTGAAATGTTAACGGTCCAGCCGATGCAAGTTCCCATCTTGGTGGATCTTCGCGCTGGTGTCTCTACGCCCGTTGTTTTTATATCTGGTGCTGCTGAAACCTCTGCAATGATTCGAATTCTTCCATCTGTCTCAATCGTATGCATCCACGATGCGGTGCGCGTGAATCGTTTCTTGAAATTTGCCCGGATTTTCTGAGCAATGCTCTCTGGATTCAGGCGCAGCTGGCATTTTGTAATGTGAAAAAGACTTTTTCTCTCCAGGATTTCGACGCGCCCCTGAATTGTCGATTTGGCGTCGTCGTTTTGTAGTCTCCATATGACGTCATGGCCTGAGATGGATTTTTGGTATCCATTTTCTTCAAGCAAAGCCTCTAAAATTGCAGATGTCTCTGACATGCGTCTCCAGGTGACTTATAGCGGTCCCGAATACTCGTTATCTGAGACAGTATCGGATATAATAAGAATTGGTTGAGAGTTGCTAAATCCATTGGCTTTTCTGGCTTAGGAGGTCATGTGAGCTGGAGTGTCATCGACAATAAGATGAATAGTTTGAACGCTGGTCTTAACCAGTGGGAACTAAAGACACTTGAGCGTGAGTTTTCTGAAATAACAAGTCACACACCTAAGATTGCCCAGCTTGCGCGTAGTATCCGTGGAATTCTTTTTGTGGACCTTGCATACGCCATGATGCGGCATCGAGATTGGTTACAAGTGCCAGTATTTTCGGCGCTAATGATTGATTTTTTGCAGTTAGACTACGGAATTCCGAGGGGTGACGCGGAAATTATTTGTCATGACATGATTGAGGCGGCAATGGAGCTGGGGCTATACCGCCCCCGCAGTATTTGCTGTGATGATCGTGAGTTTTTAACGTGGGCTTATGTTTGCGCTGCGGGAGCTAGAGACGAGGATGCCTTGGATGCGGACTTGGGGCTAGGCACTGCTGTTCTCAGAAAACTTCGTGATGGTCTACAAGCAATTGAAAGAGTTGAGAGTCAGGTTTTTATTCCTGAGTATGATGCCATGCTTGCAACGATCGTTTTGGAGCTCGGTCACGAGTGCAAAGCCACAGCTTGGGCCATGGATTTTCACCGTATGCGATACGCTATGCTGGCAGCAGCCGGTGATGCTGCGCAGCCATTTGTGCTCGAGGAAAACATTCCTGAATTGCTGTCAGTACTAGTTCGTATTGGTAAAGGTGAGAGTCAAATTCTTATTGATCGGCCGGCGCTGCGTGAAATTTTTACGGCTGCAGGCATTGTAGTTGAAGAGTCAAAGGCGCGGCGTTCAAAAACCCGTGGCGTTGAGCTTACTGACTACGGATATTCACTGACCGCATATTGTGCTGCAATGACTATGACGCTATCTGATTTGCCGAAGAAGTTTTTACAGCTAAGTAACCGTTGGCAAGAGGCGATTGTGAGGCGATCTGCTCATGTTTCGGCAGACTTTCTTGAGGCCCTAATTGCCAAGAGTTTAAATAAAATATCCCCCGAAGTCTTGGAGGCGATCATCTCCAGGTTGGCCGATCTTGCGCCGACAAAGTTGAATGGTGAATTGGTGCGCCGTATGCTCAGTGATGCTAATTTGGGTTGGCATAAGGCTGCAATTATGAGGGCGTTAAAGAAGGTCCATCCATCGCGTGATCTTTTGGACGCCGTCGCGTCGGAGTTGACAAGCAGCATTTCCCCAGGAGTTCGGCTAGCGGCGGGCGGATTGCTCGATCAGTGGACGGATCGGCCTTAGGCTGAATAAGCAGTAATCTTTGCCTTTTTTGGCTGTTTTGCGACCCGCCTTCATGGCATAATGGGACTCGTTAAAAACGGCAGTTATTCTATTTTGAGGTTTTCATTGAACGGGTCTTCTGGCTCATCAAGCAATAATATTTTGCCTCAGGATCTTGTGGATCGGATCAGAGCTATGGGGCTTGATGTCGATGCCGTGAAAGCCCATCAAAAAAATATTCACTCGTTCCTCTCTAGTGCGCAGGGACGATTTTTTAAAATTATCGACTCTTGCCGATTCGATAACGGTGGGATTTGTCCTCTTCCTTCGAGTGAGTATCGAGCTAATGCCGATATTGGGATCGTAGCATTCGTTCCTGCAGCTGGGGCGTCTAGTCGTTATCTTCTGCCTTTACAGCCCCTGATGGACGCATTGCGAAGCGCAAGTACTCCGGCTATAAATCAGATTGTAAGAGAATTGATCAAACAGAAAATTTTATCTTGTCCGCTCCCGCGAGCATTTCATCAATTGGTGGAGATTGTTGACGCCAATGCCGGTTCTATTCCTGAAGCGCTTGCTGCGGATCTATTAAGAGAGATGGAGTCGCCAAAGGCTTTATACCCAGCGGTTTTGGATGGTTTGACTTTTTTTGAAACGAAATTACTCGAACATCAGGCTGTTGGTGACTTTGCAGGCGAGATTTATGTGTGCCCTCCTGGGCGGCAGAATGATCTTTTGCGAGTTTCTTCGTCGCTCATGACCAGTAGTGATGTGAAGTGTTACGAGCAGGGCGCAGCCCTGGCAACCGTCAGATTTGATCATGAAGGGAAAATTGCTTTGGACGCTGAAGGGCAACCTAGCAGCGTTCCTGCAGGACATGGGTCTTTGGCCAATTTGCTACCAGATGTAAAAATTGATTTTCCTGAGGCTAGAGGCGTCTTCATTAGAAATATTGACAATGTTTCTGGAACGTCAGGAGAGGTTGTAGAGGCGACGAGGAAATTTTTAAATGTTTTTCGGAAAACACTCGAGTTGATTGATGGGATTCGGGGGGCTCTTAAATCAACGGATACGGCTTTTGCTGAAAGTAGAGCGCTTGACCTTTTAAACCTTTGGTCTATCAAAGTGACTGATCCTAAGAACGCCTTGAAAGCCGTGCTTGAGTCTCTTTTTCATAGTTCGGGTGCTTATCCGACTGACATTGGTGCTTGGAATCGTCCCTTGGTGATCATGGGGCAGGTGCCCAACACTCAAAAGGATGTGGGTGGTACATGTGTTTTTGCTGAGGTCGATGGCGCCACACAAAAGCTTTGTCTGGAAGTGCCTCATGCATCGGCCGATGATCGCCAAAAGTTTCTTGAGGATCCCCGTTTGGCTACCCATTTCAATCCCGTATTCGTTGCTGCAGAGATTCCCAACAAGGCGACTTTGGCCTCGTGGGAGGGGCATCCTTTCTGGCTCATTGCAAAAAAATCCTGGCGCGGACGCGATGTGTTCTACCAGGAGTCGATACTTTACGAACTTCTAGGTAGTAGCAGACATTGCAACGTTATCTTCACGGAAGTACCTCGTTTTTTGTTCAATCCGCATAAGACAATTTTCGACGCTGCTAGCAGGACTTCGCAATTTTGGTCCCTTGAGAAACCAGCTAATCATCATCATCATAAGGGGTGATACGATATGACAATCCTAATTAAGACTGATCTGTCCATGCTTCGCCGAACCAGCTTTTTTGCGATTCTTTTATTGTGTTTTGCAATGCTGGGTGTATCTGCTTGTAAGGAGCGCAAACCTACGGCTGAGTTACGAGATGATAAAAATCTTCGCCTTGAAAGATGTGTAGCCTTGCGGGGTAACGGAACCCATATCGTCGCCCATGCCACCGGTCTTGCGCGGCTTACCTCACAATGGGGTGTCATCGATGCGATGGCTGGCGGAAGTTCGGCTACCATATCTACTTTTATCTATGAAAGTATGCTTATGAACCCTGGCGTCATCGGCCTTGATGCAATGAGCCGAAAGGATGCTGTCGCATTATTGTTAAAGTCGCTGGTTGGTTTTGCGGAGCAACTTTCAACAGAACCTGAGTGGCAATCACTGCAATCAGCGGTGGTCATCGGTCAAAAATTGAAATCACACAAGGTGTTTGAAATCCCGCCTTCGGATTTGACTAAATTAGCAGCTAGTTTGAAGACGGCTCTTAGGTCTGATGATATCAAGAATCTAGTCAATCCTGATATTCTACGAATGCTTGAGCCCACTGCTGATGTTGAATACGGCGGATTTAAAAATCGTGTTTTGGAAGTGCGTAAAGCAGCTCTGTCTCTTGTAGACTTGGATGCTACGGATCCTGACGTCTTCTTTAGGCAAGGTCTGATTAATTTTCCATACTTTGTGGGGATGATCGGACGCGTAGGCGACTTCTATGCTGGACGAGACGTCGACCAGCTTCGTTTTAAGGATTTTTTGACTGATTGTTCCCCGGGGACGTCTGATTTGCTCTGGAAGGATATTGCGATTCGAAAGGCTAGAGTCGGTACCTGTGGGGAGGCTTTTACAAGTCTCGTGCGCTCTTGGCGTTCGGTGTATCAAAAGCG
>JBIIGV010000215.1:0-3146 GCA_044236265.1 Oligoflexales bacterium | reverse complement strand
TTTATTCATCATGGCAGATGATTTGATCTCGGTTGTTTTTCCATCAAGAGCGCAGGACCCAAAGCCGCCCATGAAAACCATGATCGGGCTGGCCCAAGCTTTGGAGCTGATCATTAGGCATAAAACAAACGTCGTCATGCGAAACATCGTTCACCTCAACAAGACATAAATGGATAGGTCCGGGTATAACTATTACAAATTTCCATAGAATCCAATGAAAATGTCTATGCGTGATAAATATCTGAAATCACATGGAAATAATTGATTTGAGAACGGCCGTTTCGTGCGTATGGTGTGATGTAGAGGTGATTTTTTGAGGGGTTTTTATGGCGCCGTCATTAGCCGATTTAAACAGGAAGACCGTTGAAACGCAGCTAAAGTGCTACAACACCAGAGATCTAGAAGGGTTCTGCGCCTGCTATCACTCTGAGATCATCGTGGAATGGATCGTGTCGGGTCGTAAGATCAGCCAGGGTATTGATGCTTTCAGGGCGCAATATCAAAAGCTTTTTGCGTCGTCGCCAGCCCTTCACTGTGAAGTGAAGCATCGATCATTTGTGGGTGAGACCATTATTGACGAAGAGTTTGTTACTGGTATCAGTGGTCTCGAAGACGGTCTCCACACGGTGGCAATCTATGGATTTAGAGATGGCCTGATTGATCGTGTGTGGTTCCTACGGTAGCAGAAAAAGGTTGAGTCGGAGGGACATTCTATGAATTTCGATCCCATTGCAAAATTTTTGGTGATTGCTGGTATTGTCTCCATTGTGGCTGGACTTCTTTGGCAGTCTGGACTCATTCAAATGCTGAGTCTCGGCAAGCTTCCAGGTGATATTGTCGTAGAAAATGATCGCTACCGTTTTTACTTTCCCATCGTTACGAGCTTGGTTCTCAGTGCTCTTCTTTCCTTTATTTTGTGGTTATTTCGGCGATAAGTTGACTCGAAACAAAAAGGCCGCGCACTATTGAAGTACGCAGCCTTTGATGTTTTGTGTCCCGAGGAATTACTTCTGCTGAGCGCTCAGTGGCATTCCAAATTTAAAGCCACCAGAGAACGTCCAGTCATCAGCAGTTGTGCTAGATTGGCTCTCGTCGTGAGCGGTCATGACCTCATCCAACATCTGATCGCCATTCAGTGATAGCTTATCGCCTTCGTAAATTTTGGAATAAACGTCACCATAGTACACAACGTAATTTGTGCCGCGCATGTATGTGCCGGTCAAGACCATGGCGGTGTGTTCAGGCGCTCCTGGAGGGTCAAGAAACAGAACTGAGAATATAGTGCGTCCGTGAGTTTTCTTGGTCTTGAATGCATGGCTTTCTAGGCTGTGGTTTGCGCTCTTAAAAATAACTTTGCCTTGACCGCGAGCTGGCACGTCGAGTGTTACTTCACGTTTGACCATTTCTCCAGATGGCATCTTATAAAAAACTTTGCCTGGGACTTCGGCAGCCATGGCAGCCGATCCAAGAAATGAGGCCGTTATAATTAGCGCAATAAGTGAAATAAGTTGTTTTTTCATGATCATGTCTCCCCAGCGTAAGGTTATAAATAATCGCTTCGTCCTAATGATGGACGAGGTAAGGAGGATACTCTGATTTCGGATATTTAAAAACGTAGAACCGCGCGTGTCTACCTTTTTAGGTCCCAAGGTCGGCTAGAGTAGCTAAATGATACCTAAATTTGCAGCCTCGGCGGCTATGAGCTGCCCAGCTCGCCTAAAGAAGTCACCACGAATTCGCGTGATATGGCTCATTCCGTGCGCTTCTCCCACAATGGATGTGACATCGCGTTGTGGTAAGGACTTTTGCGGGCAGCCAAACTGCCCAAGTGCTAGCGTTCTTTTCGATAACAAATAAAGAGAGCTCAGAATGAAGTCCAGGCGTGAATACCAGATCATGGCGCGCGCTGATTCATGGCCCGTGTAAAGTTTAGAGACCATGCGATACTCGCCGGCTTCCGTTAGGCTGCCCCTTTGTAAAGCCGGCTGCAGTGACCACCAGATTCCAGGGCGAATGAGCATGGATGATGATTCAAGAATTAGTCTCAGGGCCTCAGCCCAAACGAGGCTTCCCATGCTATGGGTGATCACAATCGGTCCAGCACTTCCATGGCTGTTCCACTCAAGGATAAAAGGCTGTAGGTATTGCGCCGCCTCTTTTGCCCTCTTCTCGACGTCATTCATGTAGTGTCGACACTTCATGAGTTCTAGCAGGCCTTGTATAATTTGTTGTGATCGATTTGCAGCAAAAAAACTTAAAGACTTCTCCCGAGGAACAATCAAACTGTTCCACGTCAGTAAGTAAATGCTTCTGTTTTTTAAATTTTCGATTCCGAGATGCTGGAGCATGGGGGCCACTAGGTCCTTCATTGCTTCCTCAGGTCCGTGAAATTCCACTCCGTGAATAAATAAGATTGGTGGAGCATGGTCTCGTAATTGCCTCGGCTTAGAAATTTTTTCCATGCGACCGTCATTAAGGTCGAGCAATTTCCAAATTGATGCGTCGGTGTTTAAAACCGCGTTCATGTTCCATCCCTGGTCTTTTAATGTGAGGCGCTACATCCATGATCTGGCTTTGATGAAAAGATCTGTTAAAGACCAAGAAAAAAATTCGAGAAAAGGCATTTGAGATGATTCATTAGACGTCTCTAAACAAGACCGCGGGCGCCATAAGATACTAAAATAATTGATTAAGTTATGGTAATGCAAAAAATTCTAAAGTTGGACTGAGCCGAGGCCGATAACTTCTCACTTCAGTCGCAAAATTTAATTTGGAGAGACAGCAAATGATCTTGGACAACAAATTGCGGGCAGTCTTGATCGGCAGTGTAATGACGCTCTTGACCCCCAATACTGCCTTTGCTGGTATCGAGGTTCAGCCAACGCCACCACCTGAGGTGAAGCCTCCAACTCCAATACCAGAGGTGAAACCTCCATCTCCAACGCCACTTCCTGAAGTGACGGCAGAAGCATTTGAGATGGAGTTTGCGATTACGCCGTTCTCCAACATGGAACATGGGTGGCATGTTTTTGAGCCGGGGTACCGTGCTGTTTGTTCCGACGGGCAAGGTGTCGTGGCAACCGCTAAGCTTTCAATCGATGCGGCGGTTAATGGTGAAACCACAGACGGTCGGGGCGCTTATAAGG
>JBIIGV010000084.1:0-12036 GCA_044236265.1 Oligoflexales bacterium | reverse complement strand
CATCGAAAGTACGGGGATGTTATCTGCCTTGCCTGCTGCTTGAATTGTTTTTTGAGTGATAAACGCTGTCACTGAGTAACTGGTCGTTAAGCCAACGAGCACACTTATTGAGAACATCCCTAGGGTAAGGAAAAGCCAAAACGACACAAACCGTGTGATCATGGGTCTTGATGTGTGGACCATCCAGATGGCGTTAAGTGCGTCCTCTATCTGGCGCAGAAGAATAATTAACGTGACGATAAGCCCCACAAATGCCGACATACCGATACGTTTTAAATTTAAGCCTGCCAAGAATTTTTCAAGATAGCTGACTACGTCCTCGCCACTGCCCGTTGCCAGATATTTAAGTAAAAATTGGCGCGCGTACTCCATGATGGAGCTATGCTCTCCCATGATTGGAAGAAATAAACCAATGACTGTGAAGATGGCTGCCAGGCTTGGCACGAGAGAAAAGAGAGTGACGTAGGCCATGGCCGAGGCTTGTTTGGCAAGGTCACTGCGCCTTACGTCTTGACTGTAGATCGATATGTAATGAAAAAGCCGCTGCGCCCACTCAGGCCAGCGGCTTTGATCTTTGAGAAAATCAGTGAATCGTCTTTGGCTCATGGCGCCTCGTCTTAATCCAATTTCTGATGGAGTTCATACGAGTAGTGTCCCACAGCTTGTCGGTTCGTTCATCCATAAATTTCAAGAACAAGGTGTCGATGGCCGCTGAAAATAGATCTACGGCGTCAATACGCTGATCAAGGACCGAGTTGTCGACATTTGGATTAGGCTCTGGCAGTAAGAGTCCTTTTGGTGTGATGTCGTCACCGCCTAAGGTCGCCTGAAATAGCCCGCAGTCTTCAATTTCCAAGGCAATGCGCATTTCTTTTACGGATTTTCCGGATTCTAACGCAACAGCCGCCTCATCACTTGTGCTGGGTACTCCGCCCTTGATGATGTGCTCGTGAGCTCTGCCAGTTTTTGCTGTCAGCACGATACGGTCATCCATCCAAATCTGAGCAGATTTTTTCGGCCCTTTTTTAGTGACGATGTCAAAACGACCCTCACTGGTTTCAGCGAAGTACCAGAGCCAAGTTAGGAACTCACGGTGTAAAAAGCTTTTGTGTAAGGATTGACTGTGGATTTCGTCCCGCAGCTCGTCACTTGCATTGTTTTTTCCTGAATTTGCCATGACTTACGCGCTCCTAAGGGTTGGGGATAAGCTGTGGACAATATGTTGGTAACCCGTGGATAAGCTGTTTGCAAATCCACAGATTCTAGACAGAGCCCTCGCTTAAATTCTCATGGGAATCACAGAGACGGGTGCTTGAAATGGAGAGCCATTCTTCGATAACAAAGTTTGCTTGTCAAGTGTCTCGTAAAAAAATTTTTCTGCTCTTTTGCACAAATAAAAAGCGCGCCGGAAACTCTTTCCCAGCGCGGCTTTCACGGTATCTGATTAAGCAAAATGCAGCACCCTTTCGGAGCTTCCTTCTTGAGCATACGGGTAATGAGCCTCCCATCCGCTCTTGTCTTTGAAAAGTCGAATGCAGCGAATGGTTTTTTTCGCCGTTAGATAAAACAAATGACGACGCCACGCAGGAACAACGATGAGATCTCCAGGCTCAGCCGTAAATTTCACGCGTTCTTCAGCCGTAACGTTGATCTCAAAAACGCCTTCACCAGCAACGGTAAATCTCACCTCATCGTCAGTGTGGTGATGCTCATCTGAAAACTTGGCAAGCAGCACATCGAGATTTGGAGTTGTGGGATCAAGAGCGATGACGTCTTCTGTCACATAGTCGCGTTCTGCCTTAAGACGACTGATGTCTTGGCTATAGGACTTTAAAACTCCATCTGCCGATGAGTCTGTAAGACTATGCGTGCCCCAACATTCGTAGGGAATTCCATACTTCGAAAGTACGGACTTTATTTCTTTTGGATTTGTCCACGTCTCTCCGCGAAACTCTAAAATCGCCATGGCGCAGTGACCCTCCAGGTAAATTACGGCAATCAATTCACCGGGGATTTAACAAATCCCCAAGGATAGATCTAGACTCGGATGGGGGATCCTTTGGAAAACACCAGACAAAGATTAAGGGTAATAAATAAGTATAATTATTTTAGATGGTTATAACCACACCCAGCGAAAGGGATCCATAGAGGGCCCCACCTGCCGATACCTCATTTAGGTAAATGGGGGCATTTCTTTGAATCAAAGCAGTCAAAAAACAACTTTACCTAGCACTCCAGGCGAAAGTTTGGAGCTATCTGAAGGCTCAGCCAAAAATCTTCAGGTCCTGAGGCCTGGCATGGCACCTGGCGTTCAGCTTCCTCAAAGTGTCCCGAACCAGCAGCTAGGCCAGGGGATTGTGCCTCCCCACATGCAGCCCGCGAAGCCTGTTGACCCCAATCAGCAGGCCGAAGAAATTTCTACGTTTTTTCGTAACAGGCAGACGGTTGTTCAGGGCACCGTTGCAATGAATCCTGTACTCAAGTTTTTTCTATTTACCAGCGTTGTGATGGGCTCCTTTATTTTAGCTTGGAACTATGTAGGACAGTTTCGCAAAAAGTCCCAAAGTTTAGCGGATCAATACTTGGGAATTAGTTTGGCGGACTATGTTCCTGTTTGGACTAAGCGTGCGAAAAAGTTTGAGCGTCACATTGATAAAGAAATTGCTGCGCGACCAGTGACTGCTAGCACAAGCGGCGTCCCTGGATTCGGTCCTATTGACCCTATGTACATGGCTGTTGCAGCGGGGCTTTGGCCGCAGGTCGATTCGCATCTGCGCGGTAAATGTCAGGTCTGGGGTGCAAACTCTGATTGTAGTTTGAAAGCATGGCTACTTGCCTATCGTGGATCAAAGTCAGTCTTGCGGCCAATTGCAAAACTATCACCCGTGGCTCTGAAATCTTTGACAGTACGTGAGCAGGCAGTTTTAAAATTTGCATCAGCCACTGCGATGGAAGGTAGCCAGTCAACAAAGCTCTTCCAAGACGTGATGAGTATGCTTCAGGGAGACTATACCTTTAGACGCATGATTTTTGATGCGAGGTTTAAGCAGGTTCTTCGCGAGAATAGACGTGGTGAGCTGGCAGTTTTAGTGAGTATGGCTAAAGACGTCTCTACGACTCCCTCCGATGTTTCTCGTTGGCGCGCGCTCGATCTTTCGACGCGTTTTGCTTCAGCTTCTGTTGGCATTCGTAGTAGTGATCAGGCACGCGGATTTTCAACTCAGCTTGGTGAGACCATCCAGAAGTACCCAGGATCATTTAAGAGTGACCCTTTGGCCTTCATTCCAATTGCCAATATGGGGCTGACATTGGGCCTTGGAAGGCAGGTGAGTGCAGTCGCAGGCCCTTTGGCTAGCGAGTCACTCAAGCTTCCAATGGATCCTAACTTGCGCCGCGATTTATTTGTCATAGCTGCGCGGTCTTTGATGCTAACAGGTGATTCTGCAGGTGCAGCAGATAGACTTTTGACTGTCAGGTCTAAAGATGGTCTTGACGGTGTGAGCAGTCACCTTTTGGGTTCAATCCTTCTGGAGATGCGCAGTCGCGAGCGACTTGGGGACGCCATCTCAGCATTTCAGTCTGCAGTTAAATTTAGGAATACCTGGCAATCAAGGGCTGGACTTTTGGTGGCCTACGTCAGGGCTGGAAATCTGAAAGAAGCCGCGCGCACGGCGGTAAATCTGCAAACATTTAAAAATAAGACCAATGCAGACTGGATTGACGTGGCGATTGCAGAATTTAGGTTGGCCAAGGTGAAATCATCTGGTGGTGGTCGTGATCAGTACAAGGAGATCGCAGCCGCCATGACGCCGATTTACAACAAACACCCGCAGTGGTCAGGGTTGGCAAATCTTTACACGGAAGCACTCACCGGATCTGGTCAAATGGACGCCGCTCAGAAAGTTCGTATGAGCATGGATGACATGTCCGCAAAAACAAGCTATCTGTCGTCATCAGAATTTATGGCGTCCCCCATCGGACCTTTTGGCCTGATGCGTTGACGACAATGTCGCAATCACCAATTGCTGAAAGCTTGCAACTATGCCCTACCCGCAAATAACCTTTGAACTTCGACTCTCCTTTGATCCCAAGGATCGACATGCACGCCAGACGAAGGCCAAGGTGATGGAGTGGCTTTCGGCACATGGAATTGACGAGTTTGTCGAAGGTGTGATGGACGGCCTTGATATCGACAACGAATACACAGGCCCTTCGACAAGGGATTTTTATGAAGAGCTCGGAGGCGATCTGCTTCCTGTTTCAGTTTACAAGTATAGTAAAGAGCTTTTGGAAGATCTCCGCAGTCAACTTTTGCGAGATTTTCCGGAAGGACTTGACGTGGTTATTCACTCCATGGAAACAAGTGAGTGGCTTGAGGGTTGGAAGGAAAGCTTTAAGCCTATCGAGACAGAAAAATTTTATATTTATCCGCCGTGGGATAGCCAAAATATTCCCAAAAACAAAATTCCTTTGGTGGTTGAGCCAGGCATGGCTTTTGGCACAGGCCAACACGCGACGACCCAGGTCGTTCTTCGCCGCTTGGAAGCCTTGGCAAAAAACGGAGCTCCGTTTAAGGACTGGCGACTGATGGATGTGGGCACAGGCACTGGAATATTGGCCCTAGGTGCGATGAAGTTAGGTTTTAAATCTGTAGCCGGAAGTGACATCGATCCTGACGCTGTGACATCAGCGGAAAATAACGCCAAGCTTAATCATTTAAATCTTCCTCTGTGGCAGGGGAGCTCTCCTGTGGCCGGAGTTTCTGGCAGGCCTGAATTTCAGCCGCCCTTTGATGTGGTCATTGCCAACATCTTGTTTGTGGTTCTGCAAAAGATCATTCCTGAGCTCGCCAAGATTACGCGCAAAGATGGGCTTTTAATTCTCTCCGGCGTTCTTGTGGAAGACGAAGTGGAGATGACGCGTCTGGCAAAGGCTGAGGGCATGAAGCTGGTCGATAAATCTGAACTTGAGGGTTGGGCTTGTCTGACGTTTACGAAGTAGCGAGGTAGATTTTACTTTGGCGCATACGTACCGATTTTTTGCAAAAAAGTTATCTCAAGGTCACTGGATCTTAGATGATGACGAGGTGACGCACGCGCTGAAGGTTCTGCGACTTAACGATGATGAGACGGTTGAAGTGATGGATGGCCAGGGAGTCACTGGATTCGGGCGGCTCCAAATCGACTCTAAGTCAAAAGTTTCCGTCACCGAGGTCCAAGAATCTTGTCACCCCAAAGACCGATGGACCAGAGCGGTTTTAATTGGAGCACTAAAGCCAGGAGACGTGGATGATTTAATTGCTCCTCTGGTTGAGCTTGGTGTCGATAGGATTTTGATTTACCGCCAAGAAGATACACCAAAGTTCAGAGTGGCTGACAGCGCCTCGGAGCGTTGGCAAAGGCTCGTTCAATCAGCTTTAAAGCAATCGAAAAGACCGTGGTCAGTCGAAGTGGAAGCTTTTGATAGTTTGAGTGATGCGCTGGGTGCGGTCTCGATGTTTGAGCATAAATGGATCATGCTTCCCGAGGCTGACGAAGATCTCATTGGCATTCAAGCTGGCGTAAAAGGTGATCGCGGTGGGATCGTCGCTCTCGTTGGTGGTGAAAAAGGATTTTCCGCAAGGGAAGAAGCCGCTGCCAAGACTTCGGGCTTTAAGCCTGTGCGACTTGGTCCTTGGGTCTTGCGAGCCCGCACAGCGGCCCCTGCGGTTGCCGTATTCTTGGGCATGCTGCCTCGCGCAAAGTAGCGTATTTTTGCTTCTAACATTTGATTATAAAAAAGATTTTCAATCAGGCCGTGGCTTGCTAGAATTTATAGCAGGAAAACCAAACGGGGAGTGACATCAGCATGGCAAGTATCAAGGGTCGTCGCGGCGGCGTGCGCTCAAAGCTGGTGGAACCTTATTTCCAGATCAAGCTTGGCTTCATGTTTATTGTGGTTAACGTGATCTTTTCGCTGTTGATCGGTGGACTGGTCTACTGGATTCTTTCCGATGTGTTTGCTGCGGTAAAAACCTACTTCCAGCTCTCTGGTGGCGACGCGTCATTGACCTTGGGCAAACTATCGACTCCCATGATTATGATCGGATCGCTGGTGCTTCTTTTTGTCGGCACAACGTTCTACGTGGCCGTCCACTACACTCACAAAATCTATGGTCCCCTGGTTTCAATCCACCGTTTCGTGGATGAGCTCCTCGAGGAGCGCGTCCCCTCAAAACTTATTCTCCGCGATGGGGACGAGTTGCAAGATCTTGCCGTGAAGCTCAATGAGCTCGCCGACAAGATGAAAGCCAAATCAAACAAATAAAATTTCCTTTTTCGACGGATTTATTGATTACAAATGTAATCACCAGGTCTTGTCACGTCTAAACTCCTATGCCATGGTTAAAGAACCGCGGTGAGGAGTTTCAAATTTTATAAGACATCCTAAAAGGAGATTTTCTATGAGACAGTTTTTGAGTTGCGCGCTTGTAATTGCAGGTCTTGCTTCGTCGCAAGTATATGGCGCGGTTTTTGATAAGTTTGACTGCCGATTTGGAATTAAGGATTCCCTTTCTGGAGTCGAATCTTCCCAAAACTCTTCTTTGGACTCTTTCAGAAAGGAAATTCAAAAGCCTGAAGGGTGGTCGGAAAGGGTGCGACTATTCTCTGGGGGTACTTTCATAAACGGAAGCCTCAAAAATACGACTGGCACTGCGGTTGGAGTCTACAACATGCAGTATTTTGTCGCTCAACAGTATGACGAAGCGGGCCAATTGCTCGCAGCGAAAGTTTCTCCAAGTTTGAATTTGATGGGTACTTTCTGTGAAGCTGGCAAGCCCTGTCTTGCGCCTGGGCCATCTGTGGTCATGCCATTGCATGATCCCTTTTTACATCCGTCACCAGAATGGAAGGATATGGCTATCTCTGGCGGGCTTGCGGTTTTGAACGCAGAAGACTTCTGGATAACCTATGACCCTTATATTGATCCAAATGGGAAGTTTTATTTCGTATTAATGGGCGGGTGCTCGTTTAGAGCTAGTATTAAAACGGCACCAGGCGAGTAAAGTACATGACCTCTAGCCGTCCCGTCATTTTTGACTTTGCAGCACCGCATTTGTTCTTAAAAGAACTCATGGGCTACTATAAAGTCACGAGAGACTTTAGCCTGCGTGAACGAACAAAACTCGTTAGGGGTTGTTCGCAGGCTTTGGTGTCTCAAATATTGGCGGGACGTCGCAATCTCACCCGCGATCAACTTCCAGCCATCGGGAAACTTTTTGACCTAACAGTGGCAGAGATTTCCTTTGTCGATGAGCTTTTGCTAGCTCAAAAAATGCCCAAAGAGAGTCTAGAGCCAAAGCGTGCGGGTGCCAGCGCGATTCCTAAAAATCATCTTTTAGCTAGTTGGTGGCATCCCTACGTCAAGGATTTGATTTTCCTAAAAGGCTTTAAGCCAGAGGTTCCGGTCCTTCAAAAGATGCTCACTGGGATCTTACCGCTAGCGCAGATTGAAAAATCTATCGAGTTTCTTCAGCGTGAAGGATTTTGGCGGAAAACACCGTCCGGAAAGCTAGTCATTGAAGAGGACTTAACAGTCACAACCAATGACATTCCAAATGACAAGATCAAAGCATTTCACAAGAGGGCTCTCCAAATTGCGATCGATGGCATGGATAAATTCCCTGTGGGGACTAGACGAAAATCAAGTACCACGTTGATTGCAGTGACAGAATCCTCAGCTCAAGAGCTAAGAGATTTGATGCAGGAATTCCACGTGAGGCTTCAAAAGTTTATTGATGATCACCCAAACGATCAGCCAGCAGATGAATTAGTCCAGGTGGCGATTCATCTCACACCAATTGGAGTTAAGTATGACGCCAAGAAATAAATATTGGGTAATAATTTGGACGCTGACTGCTTTGAGTCTTGCTTCAGCCTGTGACGCCCGTCTCAGCGCCAGTCGCTTAAAAGTTGACGATGGGGGCACGTCCGTAGGTGGCGGCGGTGATCCTATTTACTATTACCTGGAAGTTACTAGACGAAAACTAAACGATGTCCTTGGAAAGTTTCATCAAACGCCAGAGGCAGTCACAGAGGCCTGCGCAGCTCCTGGATTACGTCCCGGAGCCCAAGAGTTTTGCCGTCAGTTTATAACTGCAACGCTCGATCAATTTGCTGCCCTGAATCGTGGCGATGCCCATACCAAATTTATTTTGACGTCGGATCCGTTACTTGTGGAGGGCCCTGACGGTCACTTGATTGAAGTAGTTGCGCGCACTCCCTATGGTGCTAGAGGTGAAATTGAATTTAATCGTCCCCTGTTGTCTCGTCTTGGGCCGCAGCAAGTATTGCAGCTTTTGACTCATGAGTTTGGGCACAAGGTTACCTACAATGATCAAATCGTACGAGATAATGATCCCATTGGTCCTTATGCCACAGGCCGTGAGTTTTTAGACGAGCTTGGTTCAGCTTTTGTTTTTACAGCAGTTAAAAACGGCATGATTGGTCGTCAATTTGGAGTGATGGATACATTCTCATGTATGGTTTATGGCAACGGCGAATATCCCTCCCAGCATGCTTACACGCGTTACCGAATCTTTAAGGGTGATTCCCTGAAAAGCTACGAGGCTGGTTTCGGCGTAACGGGTGAACGGGCTGATCCTGTGCTGCTGCTTCCAGATGGTGAGCTGTCACTTAGGTTTATGATTCATGACGAGGATAGCTGCGCCGAGACTCGAGAGGCTATTACCCGTCGGCGCACAGAATATGCAGTGGTCAAAACCACGGTTGATCCTCGCGGTAGACCTGAAGAAGAGATTCTAGCAAGTCGTGAAATCGCCGGATTTAATCCTCTATGTTTCGCCGAATCAGAAGGTCAATTTATTGAGTGGGACAGATTTCGATTTATTTGTTCTTACGTCGAAACAATCGGTACGACGCAGCCACCCATCTCCAAGAATTGAGGGCCACCTGACCTATTCTTCATTTGCTAATAAAGTACACACCGATTGGCGTAAGATTCCCGGAAACCCTCGAGGTCAAAGGGAATTTTGCTAATTGGGGACACACGACCAAACCCTAATTTGGTGAATTTGGGGACAGGCGACCAAACCCAAATAAGGTCAATTAATTGGGATCAGTCGTGTGTCCCCAATTAGGCATTTCCTTGATATTTTGGGGGGTTGTGGCAATCTGGAGGGTGTAGAAATCCGAGAAAGGACAACACGTCTATGACCTCAAAATCCGCAAAAAAAATCCTCGCAAAGAAGTCTCCTAAGAAAGCAAAGCCCGCTGCCAAGAAGAAAACAGCGAAGGCAAAAAAATCTGCTCCCGCAAAAAAGTCAGCGGCGAAGTCATCTGGCAAAGCAAAGGTGAGTGTATGCGCCACTCGTCCAGAGGTTGTTGCAAAACATTATCAGTCGCTTCCACAAAAGCTTGAGCGCTACCGCAAAGACCTTGGTCGCGGGCTAACCCTTGCAGAGAAAATTCTTTTCTCGCACTTAGATAACGATACGAACGTCAGTCAGTACACACGCGGCAAAAGCTTTATTATGCTGCGTCCTGACCGCGTCGCGATGCAAGATGCAACTGCGCAGATGGCTATTTTGCAGTTCATCCAATCTGGCAAAAAGAAAGTGGCTGTTCCATCGACTGTGCACTGCGATCACTTGATCGTGGCACGTAAGGGCGTTGCAGCTGACATGAAGACAGCAAATAAAGATAACGATGAAGTGTATGACTTCCTTGCCTCTGCCAGCAAAAAGTACGGCATTGGTTTCTGGAAGCCAGGCTCCGGTATCATTCATCAAGTAGTCCTTGAAAATTATGCGTTCCCCGGTGGTCTGATGATCGGGACAGACTCCCACACGCCAAACGCTGGCGGCCTTGGCATGTGTGCCATTGGTGTCGGCGGTGCAGATGCCGTCGATGTGATGGCTGGCATGCCTTGGGAACTTCTCAATCCCAAGTTTATTGGCGTAAAACTCACAGGCTCTCTCTCAAGCTGGACCTCACCTAAGGACGTGATCTTGGCACTTTGTGGCAAGCTCACTGTTAAGGGCGGAACCAACAAAATTGTTGAGTACTTTGGCCCAGGCGTAAAATCCATTTCTTGTACCGGCAAAGCGACCATCACCAACATGGGTGCAGAGCTTGGCGCGACATGCTCAGTCTTCCCTTACGATGAGCGCATGGGAACATACCTTCGTACCACTGAGCGCACAGCCCTGGCAGATCTTGCAGATCATTATGCAGAACACCTCAGAGCAGACGCTGACTGTGAAGCGCACCCAGAGCGTTACTACGACGAAGTGATCGAGATTAATCTTTCTGAGCTAGAGCCACAGATCGTTGGTCCTCATACGCCTGACCTTGCGCGCTCAGTTTCAAAACTTGGTGGTGAAGTAAAAGAAAAAGGCTACCACGACAGAATTTCGGCTTGTCTCATTGGAAGCTGTACGAATAGCTCCTACGAAGACATCTCGCGTGCAGCGAGTGTTGTGAAGTACGCGATGGAGCAAGGACTTAAAGCTAAGAGCCAGTTCCTTGTATCTCCAGGTTCTGATCAGATCTACAACACGATGAAGCGTGATGGACTTCTTAAAGTCTTTGAAGACTTTGGCGCTGTGGTCATGGCCAACGCCTGCGGTCCATGTATCGGTCAGTGGAAGCGTGACGACATGAAAGATGGCACTCCAAACTCTATCGTCACTAGCTTTAACCGTAACTTCCGCGCCCGTAACGACGGTAACGCAGAAACTCTTGGCTTCATCAGCTCACCAGAAATGGTGGTGGCTTATGCGATCTCAGGAAGTCTTTCCTTTAATCCCTACACTGATTATTTGACCAACAAAGCTGGTCAGAAGATTCGTCTGCGCGCACCGATGGGTGCAGAGCTTCCCATGGTAGGATTTGCCAAAGGCACAGCTGGATTTGCAGAGCCTGCAGAAAACGGTGACAAACTAAAAGTCGCCGTTAGTCCAAAGAGCCCTCGCCTACAGCTTCTTGCGCCGTTCGGTGCGTGGGATGGCCAGGATTTCGTAGAGCATCAGCTTCTTCTTAAGACCAAAGGTAAAACAACGACTGACCACATTTCACCAGCTGGTAAGTGGCTAGCCTTCCGCGGTCACTTGGACAAGATCTCTGACAACATGTTCCTTGGTGCGACCAATGCATTCATGGAAAAAGACATCGGCAAAACCAAGAACGCGTTTACTGGTGACGTAAAAACGGTGGCCGAAGTTGCCCGTGACTATAAGGCACGCGGTGTACGCTGGGTGGTTGTTGGTGACGAAAACTACGGTGAAGGCTCCAGCCGTGAGCATGCAGCGATGTCGCCAAGATTTCTTGGTGTGAGTGCGGTGATTGTGAAGAGCTTTGCTCGTATCCATGAAACCAACCTCAAGAAGCAAGGGGGCCTTGCTCTGACGTTTGCTAACCCAAGTGACTGGGAGAAGGTTCGTGACGGAGATAAGCTTTCTATCCGTGGCCTCTCCACATTTGCACCTGGCAAAAACCTGCACGTCGACATCACACACGCCGACGGCTCCAAAGACAGCTTTGAAGCCAAGCACAGTTATAATGCCGAGCAGATTCAGTGGTTTAAGGCAGGCTCTGCACTGAACCTCATGAAGGACTGATCGCTGAAAACCAAGTCCATCAAGAGCCCCCAAGTCATCGAAGACTTGGGGGTTTTCTTTCATTGACACTTTTCAGCCAGAAGCCTATAAAGGGGTCCCAAATGACGCGGGGTGGAGAAGTTGGTATCTCGTCGGGCTCATAACCCGAAGATCACAGGTTCAAGTCCTGTCCCCGCTACCAAACTAAGTCACGGTCTTGATTGAATAAATCAGGGCCGTTTCTTTTTGGAGCGGGTGCAAAACACCATCCGATGGCAAACAAATGGCAAACATGAATCCTAAAACTAGGACCTCTCCACATTGCAACAAACTGTCTGCCCCAAAACCCCGACTCCGACCACTAGGTTCTAACTCTCAGTGCAACACCTGACTTTTCAGTTTCTCTACCTCTAATGGAGTCAAATAGCCAAGAGTTT
>JBIIGV010000083.1:0-12113 GCA_044236265.1 Oligoflexales bacterium | reverse complement strand
GGAGTCCAGGATAAGCATGGAGCCTCGCTCTTTTGTCAGCTTGCGCGCCTCATCATAAAACGCACGACTGAGCGCCATACCAGGATTGCCCTCGCCCATCACTGGTTCAATAAAAAAAGCCTCATAGAAAACACCCTCTTTATCGGCTTTTGTAAATGCTTCCCTCAGTTTTTCGATATTTCCCGCCGGAATAATGTCGAGCTCTGTATCACCTCTAAAAGAGGCTAGATGCTGATATGACTTCTTTGATGAGTGAGACACACGCGCAGGACGCTCTGTTCGTCCGTGGAAACTTCCTTCCTGCGACAGAAATCGAATTTTTTTGCCAGCATGCTTTCCACCAGAATCAGTCATAAGTTTTGCCTGGATGTCTGATATCCGACATGCAACCGTCATCGACTCTGATCCCGAATTCAAACACAGGAATTTGGCGAATGGCTTCTTTTTACCCTCAGGACGATTACGTCCAATCTCCTTGAACATATGATCAAGGAAACGACGATGCGTGAAGCTGGCCGTCATGATGTTTGCCATGACATAGTCACCACTCATGGCTCTGATGACCTTAGCTGGACCTTGGCCGAGACCAAGCATACCGTACCCACCATTGTCGTGAATCACAGCGCCATGAGAGGTAATAATCCAAGGTCCTTGGGCTGCCAATGCAACGTAGGGATTGATGGCTTCATCTTTGTAGAAATTCACATAACCATCTTGCAGTTTGTGGATTAACTCCTTCTCTGATGACTTGAACCAATCTGGATATTCCAATTTGAAACAAGACCAAAATCCATAAGCCTGATCAATCGCGGCCACCAGCTGCGGAAACTTTGGAATGAGTTGTCCTAATATATCGTCTGAAAGACCTGTCGTTTGACGCGATCCCGCAAATGCCCGCATTTCGTTAAGTTTCTGCATGGACGACATAAATAATTATCCCCCAGTCAAAGGACTACAGTCTGATCACCCTTAATCAGCGACCGCAGCGATATTCACACCTTTTCCGATCAAGCGACCCAGATCCGGATCCACCGACTGTTGATAGCCAGTCAGCATCTCCATCACTTTGGACTCCAAACGGGTCGACAAACTACCCTTTTTTGAGAGCTCTAACAACTCCAGAGCAATGAGCCACTCTTTACCTGATCTTGACAAAACTTCTTCTACCAATGAGTCTATCGGAACCGCCCCTGAAACCTGTAATCTCTGACGATGCTCGCGAATTTTTGCATAACATTCAAAAGTCCGCATCTCCTCATCAGTAAACGGGCTCTGGCGACCGGGCTGGGTCGACACACCGCCCATGTGATAGTCACCATAGGCGCCGCGGTCTGCTGGACCACCAAAAACACTGGTTACCGCCTCACCCACCAGCATGTCAAACTCACCCCAAGCCGGCTCGTAATATAGTTTATCACCTCTTCTTACCGAGCAATCAATCCAGGTGATATAAAGGATCTTGTGATTCTCCCGAACGATGTTTTGGACCACACCTTCAACCCTAAAACCATTGACAAACTCAAGTACAGCTTTTTTACCCTTTAAGATGCCAATGTTGGACAGCTCACTGTCTGAGAGTCCTGAAGGCGATTTGTTTTTAATTGCGGTCCAACGACCAAGCGGAGATGAAAACCCATGGCCATGTCGTGACCGCCCCTGACCTGGAAGTTCCCGACCACCGACACAAATTTGGACGGGTCCTTCAAACTTGATGAACTGGGGCTCGCCCCGATCTCCGTAAACGGCCGCTTCATATGACACAAGCTTGCCACTGACTTGGGCGCCAGTGTCCAGTTGCAACGTATTCACCGTTTTTGCCAACCTTGCCTGTTCAAGACCGTAGACGCCACCGATCTTGAATGAGAGCCGATTCTCCAGCTCCTCCAAAACATCTGTGAGTTGATCCAAGCTTTCCGCAACAAACAGTTGTGGCTGCGGTTCAGTGATATCAAACGCTGTATCAACACACTTCACTGTTAGGGGGACTTTACGAACTTTAGGATTCAAACAAGCCTGACTTTCTCCAACGCTTGATAGAAGTCCTGCTCCATAAATCTTGGGTGATTTAATATCACCAACCAGCCCGTACTCGACCGTCCACCAAGCCATCCGCGAAACCTTGGCAGCCTCTGAGACGTAGCTGACATTTTTTATGGCGAAATCTAAAGCTTTTTGCGCCTCAGCAATTTGACCAGGCTTAGTATCGGGATTTTCTTTGATGTCAGACAGAACACGGATGGCCTCATAAAGAGCCAAATCTTCGCTACTCATAATCGTCTTCTCGGCAACCTTCGCGTATTTGCGAAGATACTCACGATAGGTTTTGTCCGCAATTATGGGAGCATGACCAGCAGCTTCATGCACGATATCCGGCGCCGGAGTATATGCAATGTGCTCGATAGTTCGCATGTCCGTTGCAATGGGTAAAATTCCACGCGCCTGCAAATCAAGAAATGCGATCGGCGGAATGAATCCACAAACCGGGATCGCACCCCAACCAAACTCCTGGAGAGCGCGATCCATCTCGCTGACTTTAGGAATCCTATCCAGAGGAATGCCTGTCTTGCGCAGCCCCTCAAGATAAATACCAATAGCATTATCACGGAAAAATTCTCGCGACTGACGCATGATGAAGCGCCAAGCAGCATGATCGCGACTCGTATATTTGTCATAATCCTGGACGGTGCAATAGCGTTTTAGGTATGGAGGAAGAGCCTCGATGCTATTTTGAACCATAAATCCCACCTGCAACTTTTACGCTCAACTCAGCGCAACACCAAGAAAAAAGCCCTGCAATAGCAGGGCCCCAGCATAGCAAAATTTTTGGAATTCAGTAATCGTCTTCCTCTTCTTCTTCTTCGTCCTCGTCCTCATCATCCTCGTATTCTTCGTCACCATAGTCATCATCGTCATCCGATGATGTCTCCCGGTTAAACTCCTCTTCATCGCTCTCATCTTCATCAGCATCAGCTCGGGACCAGGTGCGAGGCTCATCCTCCTCTTCATCTTCGTCGTCGAGAGCCTCTTCTTCCTCTTCATCCATCTCTTCAACAATGTAGTCTTCAATGTCCAGATCACGGCGGTTTTCCAGCCATTCCTTGGCGATTTCTTCTTCCTCAAAACCCGCTTTGATCGTTTTACCAGTGTGAATGTTGTAGACTTTCCAGCTCACAAGAACCCCTTCATCCAAATTCCAGCGCTTATTCGAGATAAATTAAGACCTGTCACATGAAAAATATTTCTAATGAAATTGTACGTTTGTCACCTGATTTCGATCAAGGGCCCATAATTGGTTATGGTTAGTTATATTTTTAGGCAGTGAGCTGTGTAATTTGCCGCAATTGATGCGCAATTAGATACTTTTTAACGGTCTAACAGACAGAATTTTTCCTCAAAATCTACCGCTCACAAGGACTTCGTGGTGTTGGCAGGGTTCCTGCATCCTCACGAATCGTAACCAACAATACGGCACCAAAAGTTGGAGCCTAATTGGCGCCTGTTAGGGCCTCAAGCAATAATTCAGGGAGGATTTATGAAAAAGATTTTCTATTCACTGGTGCTTTTCTGCAACCTAGGTCATGCGATGGCTGCAGACGGCTCTCTTATTTCAACGTCATCCGAGCGAACGTTTATTCCCAGAGGCTTTGACGATAACGATCAGACGCTCATTGTCATCGAAGGTCGTCTTCCAAATGACTGCTATCGATTAGAGACACCAGAAATCAAAACAGACCATGCAAATCATGAAATTTTAGTCCAGCCCAAAGCAGCCTATTACAATTGGCTGTGCCTGGAAGTCCTTGTTCCTTGGACCCAGGTTGTGACAATTGGCAAGCTTGAAGCTGGCGACTGGAGCCTTAAGGTGGGAACATCGAGACCTGCTGAAGCATTTGCCATCAAGCACTCGAGCACCCTGAGTCCAGACGACTTTGTGTATGCTCCGGTCGACACACTCAACATTGATGTAACATCACAGTTTGCGGTTGCCACTATCCGTGGTCGATTCGCATCTCGCTGCGCCGAGTTACAGGAGGTCAAACTGATTGATAGCGGTAACACGATCGAAGTCTTGCCCATCATGAAGGCTGGAACGGCACGCAATTGTGAGCAAAAAGATCAGCAATTTGAATACAAATTTGAGCTACCAATAAAATCAAGCGGACGATACCTGGTCCACGTGCGAAGCTTGAACGGGCAGTCCATCAATCAGGTCTACGAGGTCCAATAGATAAATTCACTTGATTCGCCCCTGGAGAACACGCCTTTCACGACTCCGGGGAGCGCTGTCGCACTTTTTAGTGCAAAAAGAGAAAGTCCGCCCAGGTCAGTTCCTCTTTCTGATACCGTCACGACGTAACTGATTGTTGGATAAGGAGACGCAGACGATGTCAGATAACGGTACGACTGGGACACTTTCTGATCACATAGCGCAAAACCAATTCATGGACTTTTATATTTGTCGTATCCGAGAGGAAATCTCCGGCCGACCCGTGGGAGGAGTCCCCATCAAAATCATGGGTGCAGACCCGAGAACCCTCGGAACACAAGCAGCAAAACTCGTTGCATCCCGCTACTGCGAGTTACGCTTCGATAGTATCGAGGCAATGCCTCGGACTGGGCTCGTCACACTTCAGCTGCGCGCCAGCTATCTTGCGATTACATTTGAACGTCCAGAGGTAGCGGATCCTCCAAAACGGAGATCCGCTGTTTTTTCCAGATTTTTAGATAACTTTTCGCAACAGCTTACCAAAGAACACGACCCAAAAGTTCGAGGATCGTCACCATCAAAAGTCCCATTTTGGCAAAAATAAAACCCCGGAGGCCGAAGCTCTCCGGGGATCTATTGCTTGCGCAGCTTGATTATTTACGTTGATCCATTGGAATGTAAGGACGCTGAGTATCCCCTACATACACCTGACGAGGACGACCAATTCGACCATCACCATCACGATGCATCTCGATCCAGTGAGCAATCCATCCAGGCAGACGACCCAAAGCAAACATTACGGTAAACATGTCTGTCGGGATACCCATAGCGCGGTAAATGACGCCAGAGTAAAAGTCTACGTTTGGATACAGCTTGCGTTCCTTGAAGAAGTCATCGGACAACGCCGCCTCCTCAAGCTCCTTCGCAATATCAAGTAGAGGATCTTTGATGCCCTTCTTCGCCAGTAATTTGTCGCAGTAGGTCTTGATCACTTTAGCGCGAGGGTCGAAGTTCTTGTAAACGCGATGACCAAAGCCCATCAAGCGGAATCCGCTATTTTTGTCTTTCGCGCGGCGAACGATCTCCTTCACTGGAACTTTTTCTTTTTCGATGAGCTGGAGCATTTCAACGACTTCCTGGTTTGCACCGCCGTGCTTTGGACCCCAAAGAGCACAAATTCCAGCTGCAATCGATGCAAAAAGGTTAGCATCAGACGATCCCACCAAACGCACCGTAGAGGTTGAACAGTTCTGCTCGTGGTCAGCATGAAGGATCAAAAGTACGTTCAATGCCTTAACCATATCAGGATCGATCTGATATTCCTCTGCAGGAGTTGCAAACATCATGCGCAGAAAGTTAGAGCAGTAATCTAGATCAGATTTTGGGTAGATCACCGGCTGACCTTTGGACTTCTTATATGAGTAAGCCGCAATGGTGCGCATCTTGGAAAGAAGGCGAGGCACCAAGTGGTTCACCTGGGTGGGGTCATTCGGATCAAGGTGCTCTGGATAGTAGCTGGACAACGAGCAAACCATCGCTGACAAAATTGCCATTGGATGGGCCGTGGTTGGATATCCATCAAAGAACTTAATCATCCCTTCATGAATCATCGCATGACCACTGAGCAGATTACGGAACTCCTCACGCTGCGTGCGATTAGGAAGCTGACCGTAGATCAACAGGTAAGAGGTCTCAACAAAATCACTCTTGTCCGCAAGTTCTTCAATTGGGATGCCTCGGTAGCGAAGAATTCCTAAGTCACCATCGATAAACGTGATCGCAGACTTGCAAGCGCCGGTGTTGCCATAACCAGAATCGAGAGTGATGTAGCCGCTATCTTGGCGAAGTTTTGTGATATCTACAGCCTTCTCTTTTTCAGTACCAACGAGGACAGGTAGCTTGTAGGATTTTCCATCTAGAATGATTTCGCCCATTCCGCTCATGATCAACCTCTGCAAAAAGTAAGATTTCTTCCGAAACAAATATCAGTGTTCAAACTCGCCTATATGCTACTGGAAATAATGACTTAGAGCAAACTCGTAACGAAGTCAGAGGACGCGCCACATCGAGGATTCAGGCATTGGCATGACCACAAAATAAGCAAATTCACAGCGGTTTCGTGACGTTTTAAGTGAACACCCTAGACAGTGGCCTGTCTTTGTTCACCATGCCAACCTAACTGTCCTATTTAGCCTAGGCCAGGACGATGGTCTCCATAATGATGAGCACAATCCCCATGATTGATCCTCCGGCGATCACGCCGGCGCAGAGAGTCTCCTGATTGTCCCTGAAAATGGCCGACATTTTCGAATCGGCACGTTCGCCGAAATGACGAGACATAAACCAGAAGAAAAGACTTCCTGCTGCCATAGCCCAGCAATCCGAAAACTTTAATACAAAGGATAGACCAAGTCCCATGGCAGAAATTGGGAAACGACCTTGTGATCTCCGATTCAAAAACTCAATGAGTATGCCAACTAAAGCTCCAATCACCACAGCGATGCGGGTGGAATCAGGCAAAACAGAAAGCCCCTTAGCCAAAACCTCAGCAACTGCAATCCAAATACTCGCCCCGGGCATTGGAAGTGACGCTGAGGTGATTCTGGAAATATCATTTTGAATCAGAAGGTAAAAAACCGGGACCGCCACAATGGCTCCAGCGATGATCCCTAGACAGTGTCCAATTGCCTGGTGCCGAGGCTTTCCACCCAACATATAACCAGGTTTTATGTCCATCAAAAGATTTGACGCATTGAGAGCGACCTCGCCGTTGATTCCGGCGGTCATGATGTTGGTTCCCATGTCTCCCGGCTTTATGATGGCAAAGGTCAATTGTGTGAGCTTGCCTAAAGCACCACCCGGAGTAATCGCTGTGAGTCCAGTAGATGTTACCGCGATCAATGTGAACACAAAAACAAGTGGTATAGCGATGAGAGAGACCCACCATTCGATGTTAAACCATATTTGACCAAGCCACATCATGATGAGACCAGTGATGGGAATTCCGATTAATGAGATTGAAACGGGCAACTCAATGTCGTGAAGAATGTCCTTTTCCTTCACAGTATTCTTTCTCTTGAATGCTGCCAAAATGATGTCTGGTTTCGCAAAAAAAGCATAAAGCGATGATGTCGTCATCATGGCCACTCCGCCCCAAAGAAGCCACATATTGATCTGTTTATAGCTTGCCGAAGCAATGATCCCCTCCGACAAGGCCCAGGGAACTAGAAAACAATAATTTATGATGGCGCCAAGGAGTAGCGAGGCGCCCACCTTGATTCCCATCAGACCACCCGTGGCCATCATCACGAGTGATGACTCCCATCGAATCGTCAAATCTTTAAGTGGCGTTCCCAATATCTTTGGCGTCATAAACTTGTAGATAAAATCGTCCCAATGCTCGGGAAGCATCAAAAACTTAATCCGAAGATGCTCCATAATTTTTTCACTACGAAACAACTCTACGGTTGCACTGATCAGCGCGCCGAAAATAAGAATCTGAGCTTTTAAGATCCCATCTTTTCCACCATCTGATGAGTGAAGGTTTGACATGACAACGCCTGCAGCCCGTCCTTCCGGAAAGGGCAACTGCTCGTCATTGATAAAACGTTTTTTAAGCGGAAACGCAAAAAACACACCCATCAGCGACAAAAGCGAGATCCAAACGATAGTTTGATACTGGGGGATCATAGAATTAGTCACAACCATGTAAGCGGAAATCGACGAAATCAGCGGGGCCGTCATATACCCAGCAGAGGTTGCGATCGACTGCATCGCGTTATTTTCAAGAATGGTTATTTCCTGCCCCCAACCAACTCGCGACAGTAGCTTGAAAAAAGCAAAAGCCAGGACTACCGATGTAATGCCGATCCCAAGTGTCCACCCCGTCTTTATTCCAACGTACAAGTTTGTGACGCTTAGAACACCGCCGATGATCATTCCAGTAAGAGCTGATCGTAAGGTGAGCTGAGGCATATCACCTCGGTAACAATTTTCCAGCCACCAACGATCCTTCTCCTCCAGAGTCATCGTTCGGATCTGTTCATCGGTCAGCTGCTTAATTGTCATTAGAGGTCTCCGCTTCTGCGCGTCGCAATTCTTGAATTAAAAAATAAGTTGTGGAACACCACCGGTTTTATAACTTCTGAATACTCATACGGTGAGCTCCACACATAAATGGCCATTTTGGTTCGCCGCCAACGAACGGTGTTGGTTCAAGCATGACCCAAGATGCGCGTCCAGACTTCTGGCCGCTTGCTTGGCGCTCATCAGGCGTCGTTTCACGAGAAATAGTCAGACCCAAGCCCCAAAATACAAACGAAATAGGCGCCTTTTCACAGGGTGTTTTTGCACAACCCAGGCACTCTCTAAGCTCCGCTGGAATCTGCTCCTTGGGAATCACTAATCCGGTCAACGCTCCCTCGCCATCAGCTTTGAAGTCAGATTTGAAAATTTCCTTTTTAACGGGAAGCGAGCGAGTCGACTTAGACCATGCTTTTACCCATTCTGCATAAGTCAAATCAAAAATCTTGTAATCGCCACCTGGTTTACTCACCCATTCGTCGAGCTTTGTCGCCATGCCTAAAAAACCTTGGGACATTTTGATAACTCCTTGAAACGCAGCAAGGGCCTCCTCTTTTTTTACGAAAAGATCACCGGTCGTAAATGAGTTCTCCCACGGCGAGGCACAGCCGGACTTCTTTCCCTTAATGACACACCAGGATGTTCGCGGTTTCTGCAGACGCGTCTCAGACACCACAAACCGCAGCGGAAGCGCCTTTGCACCGCGTTGCCAACTAGCCTCAAATGACCATGATGTGTCTTTATCTACACTTCCAGAGATCACGCACTGAGGCTTAATCATTTTCCAATCGGGAGTGTTTGCCACTGACTGCTCATTGAAAAATTTGAGAAGTCCTTCACAGCGCTTCTCAACATTCAATTCAGACCAAGACGCGGCCGCAGGCCCGTCATCCTTGCCTTTTACTGCAGCGTCTGCGGCCTGAAGTTTTGCGGTCATTAGCAGACAGGAAAGAAAAATCAAAAATATGGATGCAATCCAGCTTGTGCAATTCTTACTCACGGCAACTCCCTTGATTGCTTCTTTTTTGGTCAAAATAGCAGTCCTGACGAGACATTAGAACCAGATACCGCAGCGCGTGTCAAACACCGTCCTGCTCCTGGCTGCAGCTGAAGTTCGCGCCCACGCTCTTTTTGGTGGACACATGGAGAATAAGGTCATTAACTGATCGATCAAATCCATGACCAGACGCTCAAAAGGAATGGAAAACGCAGGATGGCAACCGAATCCAAAGAAAATTTAACCAAACCACTCGCCCACTACAGCCATGCCAGACAAGCTGGCCACCTTGTCTTTATTGCGGGACAAGGTTGCCGGGATCCGGAAACAGATGTGTGGGCGGGGGTGACATTCGATAAAAGCGGAAATGTCACCACAATTGACTTTGAAGCTCAGGTCCGCGGGGTTTTTAGAAACATCGATGCCGTCCTGGCCGCTCAGGGACTAACCAAACATCAGATTATCGATATTCAGGTGTTCCTCACAAGTATGACAGACCAGTTCCCGATCATGAATAAAGTATGGAACGAGTTTTTTAATGAGGTAACTCCTCCCCCGACCAGAACGACGATCGCCGTCAAAGAGCTTCCCGGACTAAATCTCATTGAGATGAAAGCGATCGCCGTAGCCAAGGACAAAAAGTGAAAGCAAATTTGATGGGATCTCCGAAGAAACTTTTCATAATTGATGCCATGGCCATGGCTTTCCGTAATTATCATGCATTTGGCCAACGCCCTTTGATGACTTCCAGTGGAATTCACACGTCAGCTGTGTTCGGCAGCGCAATGTTCATGATGAAGCTCATTGAGGACGAAAAACCGGACTTGGTGATTGTTGCCACCGATAGCAAAGAAAAAACATTTCGCCACGAAATTTACCCACAGTACAAAGCGAATCGCTCGGAAATGCCGCAGGACTTGGCAGATCAGCTACCGTATTTTTTTGAGTTGTTTTCGGCCATGGGTATTCCTGTTTTAAGACAGCCTGGAATGGAGGCGGATGATCTGATCGGATCCATTTGCAAAAAATTTGCTCGCGATGACATGCACTGTTTTATTGTCTCTGGCGACAAAGACTTCATGCAACTTATCAACTCGACTGTATACCTCTACGCTCCCAAAAAAAATGAGCCGTCGCTGATCGTTGGTCATCAAGGTGTTCATGATAAATTTGGCTGCAAACCGGAACAGGTCATTGAAGTGCTCGCACTGATCGGAGACACTTCAGACAATGTTCCCGGAGTCCACGGCATCGGAGACAAAGGGGCAGCAAAACTGATTGCCGAGTACGGGTCACTTGAGGGCATCTATGGGAATATTGAAAAAGTATCGAATGCAAAATTGAAAAATGCGCTTCAGGCGGACAAAGATAATGCGTTTTTGTCACGCGAGCTCGTTACCATAAAAACTGATATTCCACTCGACGTGCTAGAATCAGAAATGCGGCTCAATGATGACGCTCTTGCCAATGAAAAGCTGCTAGACTTATTTACCAGGCTTGAATTCCGCGGTTTAACCACCAAAATCAAAGATAAATTAACTGCGGGCGACCGACCCCAATCATCTACTATTAGCCCTTCGCCTAAGCAGGAAATAGATTCAAACTCCAACTTAACAAACGATCTGCCTAACAATGGCAGCAAAGACAAACTTGGATCAGACTACATACTCGCCAACACGGCAGAACTCATTTTAAAAGTTGTACAGCAACTTAAGGATTGCACCACGTTTAGTTTCGACACTGAAACGACCGGTTTGGACCGAACGACTGATGTTCCGATTGGCTTAAGTGTATCGTTTAAATCTGGCTCCGCCTATTATATCCCCCTCGTCACCAAGCATCTTACTGGTTGGGTAACACCTGACTTCATCAAAGATCAACTAAGGCCAATTTTCGCAGATAAAAATAAGACAAAGATCGCGCATAATTTGAAGTTTGACATTCAGATGCTCCGTAATATTGACATCCCTGTTGTCGGACCTTTCGGGGACACGATGCTGGCGAGCTATGTCATCAATCCACTATCGCGCGAGCACGGCCTGGACTTTTGTGCACTTGAACAGCTCCACTTCAAAAAAACACCCACTACCGCACTGATGGGGCCTAAATATCAAACCCCTATGATCGATGTCCCACTGGATGATTTAACGGCGTATGCCTGCGAAGACGCAGACATTGTCCTCAGGCTGAATGAACATTTACTGAAACGGCTGCACGAAGAAAACCTTTATGAGGTCTATGCAACGATCGAAGTGCCCCTTGCACCAATTATTGGAAAGATGGAACAAACCGGTGTTTACGTCGACGCAGACGCCTTGGCAGAAATATCAACCAAGCTGGATCGCCGCGCTAAAGACCTGGAACAAACTATCTATAACGAGGCCGGTGAAACATTTAACATAAATAGCACCAAGCAACTTCAGCAAATACTTTTCGAAAAGCTTGCCATCCACACCAAACTTGGACTTACACGGTTAAAAAAGACAAAAACTGGCTACTCAACGGATGTATCAGTCCTCGAGTCAATGGCTGAACATTCTCTCCCGCGCGCTATTTTGGAATATCGGACGGTTACCAAGCTAAAAAACACCTATGTTGACACACTCCCTCAACTGATCAGTCAAAAGACGGGGCGTATTCACACAAACTTTCATCAAACGGGAACCGCAACAGGCCGACTCAGTTCCAGCGATCCTAATCTCCAGAATATACCGATCAGAAAGGACGAGGGACGAGAGATTAGAAAGGCATTTAGCGCACCTTCCCCCAACCGACTAATTGTTTCTGCCGATTACTCACAAATCGAATTAAGACTGCTAGCCCACA
>JBIIGV010000214.1:0-3182 GCA_044236265.1 Oligoflexales bacterium | reverse complement strand
CTACCATGAAAATTCCGAGGGAGCGCCATCGCCCGATATTCATCAGAAGTCCTGTCGAATGCCAGCTGTGATGTTTGACGCAACCACGCCACGAAGCTCAGTGTCTGCTTTGCCTGTTGTCGTAAATCCCGACAGCACGAAGGTTGACGCAGACCAGAATGCGTACTCCATGCTTCCGTAGATGCTAGAGCTGCCGTCGGTCAATGAGCGCAGATAGCGGCCATAAATAGTAAGGTCTCTAAAGTCAAAGGCATCAGGGACTCGAAGTGACACCATTCCGTATTTCTGGCCACGATATTCAAGTCCTGGTTTCAAGATTCGTTTCAAATTGGTTTCAAAGTCGGGAAGCTGAAGTTGATTCGACCTATTCAAAGCCAAAACAGCACGCTGACTGTCTTCTCTGGTCCATCCGGCAGAGTTGATAATATATTCAAATCTCAGGTCACTTCCTCCAACAAAACCATAGCGAAGCCCGCCAACGGCCATCGTAAAAAACTTATTTCCTGTTAACTCAGATTGTCTCATCTGTACGATGTTAGCTGTTGGTACTTGCGCTGAACGTTCCACCACCGGGTACCACGCCTCAGAGTTTCGTCCATGCGAGGCATCACCATACAAAGTCAGTCCATCAAAAAGGCTTAAGTTGAAGTACTCTCCGAACCATGGTCCACCTTTCTCCTGGGCTCCGTAAACGACTCCCACGTAGTCGGCGCCGCTATTCCAGTTCATTTCATGCTTCATCAGGGTGCGTGTTTCAAACTCCTCGCCGGATCGGAACTCAGAGGCATCTCGTGCCTTTTCCGTCTCGCTCATGAGGATCGATGAAAGATGTTTGGTCCAAGAAAAATTGACTCGAAAAATATTTTTACCTTGAACAGCGGAGAGGACTCCCTTGCTGTCGATATTTTCATGAAAGATGCGATTACTGGGATTAAGAGATTCTGCGGCTCCCCACTGATAATTCTGAAGGCCATAACTCACGAGAATCTTGTCGGAGGCGTTTAAAATTCCGTAACTTTCAAGCCACTTGGCCTTGGTCTCCGGGTGTTCCGAGTTCTCCGTGTCGCCTTTTTTAATGCGGGACAGGGAGGTCTTAAACTGGGGCCTGGCGATCAGTTGGAATTGGCCGCTGTCGGCCTTGATGCTTGGTCTTACGTCGAATGAAAGGCTTTGGCCTTCAAGTCCAAGGATTGAATTGTCAGGATTTGCCGGGCTATCGTCCACTGGTCGCTGGTACGAGCCAAGCAGGTACATGGCCATCGAGGATCTAACTTGAAGAGGCTGGTTATTGGCCTTGAGGGGGGCCGACAAAGTGCTGAACAAAATGGTCATGCCAGCGGAAACGGGCAGCAAATTTTGACAAATTCTTCGACATTCCATGGTCAAGCATCTCTCCGTGGCAGCATAGCCATCAAATCCGTTTGTCAGAGCGACTTGGAAGGTCTAACATGTGGACCGGACGGCGAAATTAATCGGTTCCTGCATCCTTTAAACCTATCATGGACCGTCTCTCAGCGCATGAAGTTTTTTGGATCAGGAGTCAGTCTTGAGATCGGTTCCTATGACCTTGATTTACACCTGTGGTGATCCCCTTAGCATCAACATCGAAGCGTTCCTTCGAGTCGTTGTGCCGGGCATGGCTCGTCATCGCGCTGTCGTGGGTGTTGGTAGCACGTGGCAATTGACTCATCAGGCAAAGGCTCTGGGGCTTCAGTTGCCTCCGATCAGTTTTGTTGAGTCACCAGAGGCGCCAGAAAAGCCTGGTGTTTATTGGTACGATCCAATGCCAGGTGCACCGCAAGTGGATGCGCGTCAATTGTCAGACCTTGATCGTGGCCTCATCGCGAAAGCAGCACTCGACGCAGTCCCGGCTAAACCCAGTCGTCCGATTGCTGTGCTGACGGCTCCCATCAACAAAAAAGCGATTTCCCTAGCCGGTTTTAAGTATCCGGGTCAAACCGAGTTCTTTGAAACCCTTTGGCAAGCAAAGGCGGTGATGATGCTCGCTGGGCCAGAGCTTCGCGTGGCTCTGGCAACCAATCACTTGCCCCTTTCTGAAGTGACGCCAACCATAACCGCAGATTTGGTGTTGAACAAGATTAAGGTCCTGCACGCGGCCTCAAAAAGACTTTTTAATCTTGCGTCTCCGCGGATAGCAGTGTGTGCGTTAAATCCTCATGGTGGTGACGGAGGACTTTTCGGAAATCAAGATGCCACTCAAATCACACCTGCCGTTTCCTGTGCTAGCCAGGAAGGTATCAATGTCAAAGGCCCATTTCCTGCCGATACAGTTTTTTACAGGGCTTTAAAAGGTGAATTTGATGTGGTTTTGGCGATGTATCACGATCAGGGTCTTGGTCCACTGAAAACAGTGCATTTTGACGATGCCGTTAACATATCGATGGGTCTTCCACATCTGCGTGTGTCACCGGATCATGGGCCCGCCGCTGATTTATATTTAACAGGCAGAGCTAGCATCAAGAGTTTCGATGCCGCAGCCAAAGTTTGTGAACGCTGGCTGTCTGGGCAAGGGGGCTGAAATGACCATTCATGATTACATAAAAGTTCGCGGCGCAAATGAACACAATCTCAAAAATATTGATGTTGATATCAGGCGCGGTGCCATCACTGTTGTTACAGGTGTCAGTGGTAGCGGTAAAAGCTCTTTAGCCTTTGATACAGTGCTAGCAGAAAGTCAGCGTCGTTTTTTCTACACGTTGTCACACTATAGCCGTCAGTTCTTGGATCTAGGAACGCGCCCAGCCGTCAGGCAAATCTCAGGATTGAGCCCGGCCATCGCCTTGGCCCAAAACGAAACCGCCCCCAGCCATCGCGCAACACTTGGATCCTTGACCGATATATCAGAAATGATTGCAGTGATGTTTGCGCGATTTGGTGAGCAGCTTTGTCCGAAGCATCGTCGCCCTACGTCCGCCATGTCGAAAGAAGAAATTGTACGTCACATTGTTGAGGCGGCATCCGGAAAAACCATTGCACTGGTCGTACCGATGGCTGAGTCGAAAAAAGGTATTTTCAGAAAAGAACTGAGTGCGTTTTCTGCAAAGGGTTACACCAAGGCATGGATTGATGGTGCGGTGACAAATCTCGATCCTATCCCCGAACTGGCCCGTGAAGAGAAACACACTATTAAAATTCTCATCGATCTATTGAAGGTTAAGCCC
>JBIIGV010000213.1:0-3204 GCA_044236265.1 Oligoflexales bacterium | reverse complement strand
GACACTATCTATGCGCAATGGCTTAAGGACCGATATTTAAGAGACAATCCGAAGGCTCAAAATCCGGAAAAGGCATTTAAACTTTCGCGGAAAGCCAAACGTCGCCGTTCACCAACGAAGTCACCTTATGATCAGCGAGAGGTTGAAGCTTTATACTTTGCTCGCACCCGCATGGTCGGCGAGACTGTTCCCTACTTTGGATCCATACCCGTTGTGACGAATCCTCGGGTCGAGCATTGGATTCGCTACTTCAAAAACTCGGGTCGCTCATCATTTCTTAAGTGGCTTGTCCGTGGTGAGTCAGTTCGAGAATTAGTTCTACCAATCTTAAAACAGCAAGGACTCCCACCAGAGTTTATCTTTTTGAGCATGGTTGAAAGTGGATTTTCTAATAGCGCTTACAGTCATGCCAAAGCGACTGGCCCTTGGCAGTTCATGCCAGGAACCGCGCGGCTCTACGGTCTGAAAATGAACATGTTCATCGATGAGCGTCGCGATCCCGCCAAATCAACTTTAGCGGCAGCTCGACACCTTCGCGATCTGTACGAGGAGTTTGGTGACTGGTACCTCGCTATGGCTGCCTACAACGCCGGCCCGGGTCGAGTCAGATCTGCCATGCGCAGAACAGGTTCAGACGATTTCTGGGTTCTGGCAGACTCCGCGTATTTACCTGTCGAGACCAAGAACTATGTCCCCAAAGTCCTTGCTGCCCTGCAACTAGCCTCAAATCCATCGCGTCATGGATTTGATGTTACTGCTGACCCACTGGATGCCATGCCCGTCACCACCGTGCCGATCAAAGGAGCCGTCGAGCTAGCCTCGCTTGCTGGGCGCATGGGCGTTCCAGAACGCCTCATCAGACACTGGAACCCAGAGCTCGTGAATGCCATCTCACCTCCCGTGAGTCAGGCCAGTGGTCCTTACCCTCTTCGCTTAAGCCCAATCCTGGCCGACAAGTGGGCCATGGTTGAACCCAAACTTGAATTCGTCGATGTCAAAGATGTTCTCTATCACCGCATAAGACCTGGAGAGACGCTCGGCGCAATCGCGAGCAGATACAGAGTCGACAAGCGCAGTATTATCTCCCTGAACCCAGGCCTTCATCCCACCCGACTTCGAATCGGCAAAGAAGTAGCCGTTCCCGTGACCACGATCATGCCGCGCGGCGCTTCGTCTAAAAAACAGGCAGGCCGCGGAGCCCCTACGCAGGGTTAATTTTTCTCAAATTACATCGCCCTTGTGTCCAAAGCGTCTCTGCTTTCGGTCTTGCACCTGCAGGAACGTCTTGTTACTGTTCCTGCCACGTTTTTTTAAGCTTAAGCGATTGCTACATAAACGGGAGAGTCCCATGAAAATTCTTGTTTTGATTAAGCAGACACCCGACACGGAAACAAAAATCCGATTGTCTGGAGATGGGAAGACCATCGAGCAAGGAGATGTTAAATACATCATCAACCCTTATGACGAATTTGCCATTGAGGAGGCTCTTAAACTGAAGGAAAAACTAGGCACGGGCGAAGTCGTCATTGCAAGTTTTGGCGGAGAAACCGCCAAGGAATTGATTGTAAAAGGCTTGGCGATGGGCGGTGACCGCGGACTTCTGATCAGTAACACCGGCCTGGAAAGCGCTGACTCACTTGCAATTGCAAAGGTTCTAACTGGCGCTATCAAAGCTGAAAAAGCAGATGTCGTCTTCTGCGGTAAGCAGGCGATCGATGATGACAATATGCATGTTGGCACGATGGCCGCTGAGATGCTTGGCTGGCCCCATGTCAACGTTGTGACGAAGTTTGACCTTAACGGCACCACTGCTCGCGTCGAACGCGAGGTAGAAGGCGGTCAGGTTGAAGTTTATGACGTATCCCTACCTGCAGTTTTCGGTGCTCACAAATCATTGAACACCCCGCGATACGCGTCACTGCCGGGAATCATGAAAGCAAAGAAGAAACCATTTGATATGAAAACTCCTGGTGACGTCGGCGTCGATGCAGGATCCCTGAAGCCAAAAGCGGTGATCAAGGGATACAAATATCCTCCTGAGAAACCAAAAGGAAAAGTCTTTGCAGGCGAGCCTGTTGAGGCGATGGTAGAAAAAGTTGTTAAACTGCTTCGCGAAGAAGCCAAAGTGATCTAACCGGAGGCTGACCTATGAAAGTTTTAGTTTTTATTGAACAGCGGGACGGCAAGATCAAATCATCTGCTCACGAGGCACTGACTGTAGGCTTCAAACTTGCTGGAAGCTCGGCAAATTTGGCGGCTGTCTTAGTTGGCCAAGGCGTTGCTGGACATGCAAGCCAGCTTGCTAGCTGGGGACCAGATACCGTTTACACTGCTGATAGTGCGGACTGCGCACTTTACAACATTCAAACCTACGCCAACGGAGTCGAAGCTGCGATCAAAGCATTTTCTCCTGACGTTGTTCTTGGCGTGGCGTCACCGATGGGGCGGGATATTTTCCCAAGACTTGCTGCCCGTATGGACGGAGCGATTTTGACAGACTTGACCTCAATTGAGGCTTCAGGTTCTGGAGTTCAGGGTACGAAGCCGATGTATTCCGGTAAATGTATCGCTGATGTGGCTACAGACGGCGCAAAGATTTCCTTTGTCACGATCCGCCAAAATGTTTTCCCGGTAGCAAAGCCAGGAAGCGGCAACGCCGCGGCGACACCTGTATCCGCTGCAGCTGGTGACGGTAAAATTAAGACTGTCGAAATCCGTAAAGGCAAAAGCGCAAAACCAGATTTGACCGAGGCGTCTTTGATCATTTCTGGCGGACGTGCCATGGCAAACTCTGACAACTTCAAAATTCTCGCTGACTGTGCAGACGTCATTGGAGCAACTGTTGGAGCGTCGCGCGCCGCTGTGGACTCAGGATACGCCTCACACGATATGCAGGTAGGTCAAACAGGAAAGACTGTTAACCCTAACTTGTACATTGCATGTGGAATTTCCGGTTCGATCCAGCATATGGCTGGCATGAGAACCTCGAAAGTCATTGTCGCAGTCAACACTGACAAAGACGCACCAATTTTCGGCGTAGCGTCCTACGGTATCGTGGGAGACCTTTTCAAGGTCGTACCACTAATGACCGAGCAGTTTAAAAATCTGTTGAAGTAATGAAACGCAAAAAAGCCCCCGGAGATATCCTCTCCGGGGGCTTTTTTTCATGCTCAGTTAATTGTTCATAAAGTAGGAACGAGTCAT
>JBIIGV010000222.1:0-2659 GCA_044236265.1 Oligoflexales bacterium | reverse complement strand
TTTTGCTGTTGCAAGCAGGTCTTTGTTTGATTTTGCATTGGAAAATTTTACAACCTGCGCACCGCGCGTTTTGAATTGAGTTTTGGTTGTGCCACCCAGGGACTTCAGCATGCTTTTTGCCGCAGCCGATTTACCGTCCTTAAACTTGACGATCAGTTCGCCCGGAACATGCTCCTTGTCGAGATTAAACTGACCGGCCAAAACCGATGAGCTGGTCATGAGACCAACAATAATAAGCGCCCTGCTCCAAGCTTTCATAATCCCCTCCCTGGGTTCACTCGCTGCATCCATGCAGATGCTTTTTGAAGTTATCAGAAGAGAATATCATAAATTGGCCAGCCGACCAAATTAGGCATTGTTGTCAGGTACATATGTCAATTTAGCGGGAATCGTCGCAGCGCAAAAACTTGATTTGTCTAGTGTTGCTAGGGCAACATTAAAGGGTTACCAATCAATCATATTGCAAGGATGGGCATTTATGACCAGCATTGCCAGGTTTTTCGCGGCTGTATTGGCGGGGGCTGCATTCCTTAATCATTCATGTGTGCCTTTCTTGGGAAAGTCAGATTCCGGCAATCGAGGGTCTGCGCCTTGGAAGCCTGCGGGTGAAGTTCCCCAGGGTTTTGATTTCAAGAAAAACTGTGGAGTCGATGTTGAGGAGGATGCAGGTAATCCTCTTTATGCGCAGAAGCTCCAAAGTCAAAATATTGTTAGCGAAGGCCAAGCACTAAATATGTCCTACAGAGTGGAAGCTATGGCGAATCTGGATATCCAGTCAACCAGAGGCGCATCAAAGACAACAATTGATGTCAAACTCAATAAGGTCATCGATAAATCGACAAACGTTACGCCGCTACAAAGTCTAATTCTTTTAATAGGTGCTCGTATTGCTTCAAACTCGCGCGCCGGCACCGTCGAGACGACAGCTATTCCAAACGGCGAATGGTTAAAACTTACAAACGGAAGCAACCCCGAGTGGAAAGACTTTCTATGCGTAGCCACTGCCAGCAGAACCCACAAACTTTCAGGAAAAGCTGGAAACCACACGATCACGTTCAACCCTGGTTTGGCAAACGCCGTGAACCCGATGGCGTCAGCAGATCAATATCTAAAGGAATTAGGTGGTGGACGGAGCGTTAAGGTGACAGCAATGATCGATTCCAACCCAAGAGTTTTTAATGGTACCGTAACATTTAAGCCGGTCAGTCCTGCTGCTGTATTCACTGACGCATTAACGAGCGAACGCCGAGCTGTACAAGCAGATGCGGCTTGGGAAGTCACCACTCAGTTTGAAAAAGGAAATCCTCAAATCAATGAGCTGTCAAACGTGACAACGTATTACGTCAGCCACGCAAAAAAGCGCTTTGAAGCCATAGTTGTCTCTAATACGGCTTTAGACAAGCCTGAGCCACCGGTGGTCATGCTACCTCTAAACTGATAACGCTTTTAAAACAAAAAGGCCCCCGTCAATCGGGGGCTTTTTTTGTCTCAAATTTAGTTACCCACCAGACACTTTACGTCTAGCCGCCTCGTACTTAAGTATGTCACCTGCATCAACCTCAGCTACATCGAAGCCACGATCTGCAAGATAGAGGACATCTTTTCGACCTTTATGTCCTTTGTGGTTTTTAAGCTTTTCTTTTTGCTTACGGAGTTGGCTTTCTAGCTTATCCACCATGTGATCCACGCTTCCGTACATGTCGGTACATGTATGATCGACTTGGAAAGAAAATCCGTCACCGCCATTGAAAGACAAATGAGCTGTGTGGTTGTGACGATCAACGGAAAATGTTAAGTGACACTCCACTGGCTTGGTGGCAAATTTTTGGATCTCTTGCCTTAACTTGCCTTCGGCATAAGATTGTAGAGCGTCTGACGTTTCCATGTGTTTAAATGAGAACTGAAACCGCATGCATGATCTCCTTCTACTGGCTCAGGTTTAGAACAGGGTTCAAGCGGCCTGTGAGCCCCCCGGTCCCCCTCAGAAGGGTTTCGGCTACCCCTAAAAAACAATTAACCCCACCCAGCAAAAATGATTATAAATATCTAATATTATTGGAAAATAAATAATTTTTTCTATCTTACCAATGCTCTCTAGGGCTGACCCTAACCCCGTGCTAGACTGGGGCAACGTATGCTGGATCTACTGTCACAACAACCAATCAAGGCAACGCCGAATGATTTGTCTCTTGCGGGCAAAGAGCAGATTCACGCCGAGATAGAGAGAATTACCTACCGAAATGATGAGAATGGATGGACCGTCCTAAAAGTAAGAAACGTGGACGATCAGTCTCTTGTAACAGTCACAGGCAGTCTGCCTCCGTGTAGTGAAGGCGAGCACCTTCAATTAATTGGGTCATGGTCAAGCCACGCGACTTATGGTCGTCAATTCAAAGCAGAGCGGGCAGTACCCGTCAGACCAACAACGCGAGCAGCCATTCTACGGTATCTGTCGTCAGGAGTGATTAAAGGCATTGGCGACAAAACCGCCGAACGAATTGTGGGACATTTCGGACTTGATACTTTCAAGATTCTCGATGAAAACCCCGGCTGCCTTACACAAGTTCCGAAAATTGGAAAAAAGAAGGCGCAGGAAATCATTGAGTCATGGAAAGCACAAAAGTCGATTGCTGACGTAATGATGTTTTTGACCCATCAC
>JBIIGV010000082.1:0-12449 GCA_044236265.1 Oligoflexales bacterium | reverse complement strand
GCTTTGCACTTACTCGTCTCCCGTGAACTTGATGCTCCAAACTGTGCCGTGAGGTGTATCGCGAAGTTCGATTCCTCGGCTGGCCATATCATCACGAACACGATCTCCGCGAGCGAAGTCTTTTGCAGCGCGAGCCTCTTTGCGTTCAAGGATTGCGGCTTGAATTTCGCCTTCAGTGATTCCAAGTGACGGCAGAAGTTTCAATTTGATATTTTGAACTTCCGATGCTGCATCAGTTTTAAATAATCCCAACACATGTCCTGTCTCGCGGAGAGCCGTTGCAATGCCTGCAATCTGTGCTTGTTTTTCGGGATTTTTCTTGGTGACCATGACTTCGCGAGCTTGCTTGAAAGATTTGTTGAGAGAGCTGATCGCAGCTACTGTGTTGAAATCATCAGACATGGCTGCGTGAAATGCATCCAGTGTCGTCTTGTCAGCACTTGATTTTACACCTGCCGAATACTCATCCATTGCGACCAGACCTTCATAGTAATACAGAAGTCTTTTGTGACATGTTTGAAAAAACGCCTGCGAAAAGTCGATATTTGACGAGTAGTGGTTCATGAGAAATCCAAGGCGTAAAACCTCGGCTGGCCAATCCTGAAGAAACTTCTGAATGGAAATATGATTGCCAAGACTCTTGGACATTTTCTGGTGATCTATCGTCAGCAATCCTGAATGAATCCAAATGCTCGCATAAGGTGCGTCATTTGCAGACTCGGACTGTGCAATCTCGTTTTCGTGGTGCGGAAACACCAGATCACGTCCGCCGCCATGAATTTCAAAGCTTTTTCCGAGATGCTTGCAGGACATGGCAGAGCATTCAATGTGCCAGCCTGGACGGCCCTGTCCCCAAGGACTTTGCCAAGATGCATCAGGAGTTGAATCGCGCTTCCATAGAGCGAAATCAAGATCGTCTTCTTTGTCGCCAGCAACAAGATCGCGTGTTCCGGAACGCAATTCATCCGGTTTGCGGTTGGAAAGTTTTCCGTAGTCAGACTTTTTACGGACGCGGTAATAAACATCTCCCGTTGATGTTGCGTATGCGTAGCCTTTGCTGATGAGAGATTCGATCATGGCGATAATCTCAGGGATGTTTTCCGAAACCTTTGGCTCAAAATCTGCGGGCTGAACGCCAATCGCTTGCATGTCGCGTTCGCTGCCGGCAATCATGTCAGCTGCAAGTTTCGCAGGACTCATGCCGCGCTCTTTCGCGCGATTAATAATTTTGTCATCCACGTCGGTGTAATTACGCACGTACGTGACGTTGTATCCGCAATAGCGAAGATATGCGCGAACGATGTCAAAGTAGATTGCCTGCATGGCGTGACCGATATGACAATCATCGTAAACTGTGACGCCACAGGCGTAGATTCCCACATGATTCGAGGCTGGATTTAAAAGTTTCAGCGGTTCTTTTTTGCCAGACAGAGTGTTTGTCATCAAAATTTGGCGCATGGAGTCTTACCTATTTGCGATGAAGGCACGGAAATAAAAGTCTCCTCACGATAATATGTAACCTGCTGAATGTGCAATGAAAATAAGCGTAAATTGCAATAATGGGATGTTGGGGCCTTATACACTTTGACTAAAGTTTTTACGCAGTGGCCCGACAAAAGTGATGTGAGCACGACATCATCTGAGGGCATCATGTCAAACGACCCAAAAAATGGAATCAACCTGGAAAACCTCTGGTTTTACTTTGATGCCATTGAGCGCGATTGCATGGACCTGGGCATGATGGACCAGAAGTCAACGCGCGTGCAGGCTCTCAAAGGAAAGCTACTTCGATTGCCGAAAGCTGAATTTGACGCCGCCATCAAAACCATCGAGCGCTTGGTCGATGCCGGTGCAAATAGCCAAGAAGACAAGAAAAATCAGGAACAGCAGCGCAAGCGTGCAAGCCTTGATTTATTCGAAAAGACTGCCTCGGCTGGCGATACGAAAGCAGCTGTAGACTCTATTTCACGCGTTTCCTAAGCCTGTTTCAAGGCATTGCCAATCCTAAAATCTGTGCTACGATCGACCTCAGAACGTCTCTTTTTCAAATCGAGGTTTGTCATGACACAACGCGACATTCGCATTCGTCCATTGTCAGAAGGTATTGGTCTTGGTGCATTGAAAACTCCGTCGCCGAAGATTCAGTTGACAGATATCGACACATCAGTGATGCGTCAAGCGCATGCTGCATATGCTCCGCACAGTGTTGAAACAGAGATTCGACAGCGACTTGCAACGAAGTGGTACGTGCATTCCGTTCGTTTTCTCGCATCGACTGGTATTGATATTTTTGTGGGTGTCATCAGCGCATTTATGATTGCTTGGGTCTCTGTTTTAGCTTGGACGGCCGGAGAATCTGGACAAATGGATGTGCTTGCATCACTCGCTATTGTGGTTGATTTTTTGACCGCTCAGTCAGTTTTTGCTGTTGTCGCAGAAATTATTTTCATTGCATTTTCGTTACGTATCGTTCGTTATTTTGTAGGACGATTTTCGTAGGGCACATGCATTTGTGTCCTGAATTCTTCTTGAAAAAAATTACGTTGAACAAAAAGTCAGACAATTCAGTCTGGCTTTTTTCTTTGAAAGCCTTTTTAGCAAAAATAAAGTGTCGTCGTGTCTTGTTACAAGTCTTGGCGAAATTCGTAACAAATTTTGTCGTAAATGGAAAACATTGCGGGTTTTTTGAGTTTTATCAGGACTCTAAGGCAAAATCTGAATTGGCTTGGCGCGGCCCTTGTGCCACAACGGGGGTACGGGTTGAGGCGCCTTGAAACCCGCATGAAATCGTTAATAGGCGATATTTGCCTGGCGGTTTCTTGACATAAAAACCAGCTGCCAGATATATTTAAAGTATACCAACGAGTTCAATTTAGTTACTTGATCCGCGTTCGCAGATTGTCAGGATCGGCGCACCTGTATCGCAAGGGGGAGAGAGGCCATGAAGCGCTCTGAGACGGTGAAATTCCCGAATTCCATCCAGCTGTTCAAATTTTGCCAGAAGGTGATGATGCACCAACGCGGCAACAAGAAAGTTAACGATCAGGAGATCGGTAACATCCTTGAGTTCAATCCATCGGATTGCAGCCACTGGAAGCGCGGTGAGAAAAGTGTACGCAGTGTATTCGCACTTGCGAAACTGTCTGAGACTCTGAACGTTGAGGCATCCTTGATCCATGACTTGGCATCGGGTGCAGCAGGTTTGGATGAGGCGTTTTTCGAATACCTCGAAAGCAACTCTATCACTGCAACAATCACCAAAGCGCGTGAAGCAGGTGAGGAAGCTATGGTTGCTGCTCGTCAGCGCGTTGAGACATTTGTTGCTCAGCTTCACTCCCAGAGCCAATTCACAACAGCTCCTCTTTACCTTCCTGAAGTCATTCGGTTCTTCTCGTTCGTACAAATGCAGCCGATCGAGATGATTGATCGATTGAGCCGCGTGTTGAGAACAAAGCCAGGTCACTATGTGATCAACTATCGCAAAGGCGATCTTAAGGCTCAGACTCGTATGAGTGTGCTCAAAGATTTAGCTCGTATTATTTTTGAAGCTGAGCGTACTCGATTCCCTGAGTTGGGTGCTGTAAATGAGAAATTGGCTGCTTATGAGCAACTGATTTTCGTTTCAACTTTGCTTGCTCCGCGCACAATGCTGCTCGACGAAATGGCGCGTCTCGACTCACGTCGTAACGTTGTCAGCGAGCTCTCGGCGTTGTTCTGGATTCCGAAGTCCCTTTTGACATTCCAACTTCAGCAAGTCATCCGTCAAGCTCCGGCAACGTCGACTCTTGGTCAGACAAATGCCCGCTCTATGGAATTGGCAAGCTGATCGTATCCCCTAGAAGTTTCAGGTCCTCCGAAGTTTTGGCGCGCCGCACTTGTGACGGCGCGTTTTTTTTTCTAATATCAGTCACATCAGACTTTCTCTTTTGAGATGTGAAAGGTGGTTCTATGTTCATTGTAAATCGATTTTTAAAACCCGTTTATCTCATGACCTTGTTCTTGGTGGCTTCGTCCTGCGTGACGCAGGGAAGGGACTTTTATTCGCAGCTTGATTGGATCAAGAAGGGAAAAACGCGTCAGACGGACGTGAAGCTTTTACTGGGCGATCCTCAGTTTGTCGGCTCAAGCGACGGAACCCCGGCCTGGACTTACGGCTACTATAAGTACCGCCTGTTTAGTCCAAGCTACACAAAAGAGGTGAAGTTTTACTGGAATGCAGATGCTACGGTTCAGACTTGGTCCTTCAATAGTAGCTTTCCCGATGACATAAAAGGTGTCAGTGCCCTCCCTGGCAAGCCGGCAGGCGACGTAACTCGCTGACAATATTGAGTTATATATCTAAAAGTCCCCCGCCCAGATGGGTTGGGGGCTTTTTTATTTTAAATCATTCTAATAAAATCTTGACTTATTTTAATAGAAATGCTTTAATAACTTTGATTGGCCTCCCTGAAAGCGGAGGTTGTTATCTTGCTGAATGTCTGTTGAAGCTGGTTTTATGATGTGGAGGTTGTCAATGTTTGCGAGAAACTCGATTTGGGCTGTGGGTCTTGTTCCCCTGATCTTGTCCCTAAATGCCTGTGGTGATTTAACCGGTGGTGGCGGCAGCAAAAAACGCGGCACGCCCCCCAGAATTCAAACCAATACAACCTCAATTCCAACGACGCAGGCTCCTGATAGCCCTGTTTGCGCCCCAAATCAAAAGTCGATTGGCGCCAACATTGCCTTTTTAGTTGATAACTCTAGTTCAAACGCTGCAACCGACTGTCCAAGTGCAACGGTTGCGCGAAATATAAATGGCGCAGACATGTATCGTTGCGGACAAGAGACGAACCGGGAAAAAGCGGTGCTCGCTGCTTTTGACCTGTTGGCTGATGTCTCTGCTCGAGATTCTTCGCCGATGGCTGCAAGTAACATGTCAATCGTAGCATTCCCTGCAGAGGGTAATGCTGTGCAGACTGTGAAAATTGCCACCAATGGTTGGGTGAGCAGTCGTCCAGCTGCCGAAAATCGCACTGGTATTCAAACAGCGATGCAGTTTGCTCGTGATCCATTTGGTGCAACTCCTTACGGTACGGCGATTGCTGCTGCTGCGGGTTTATTTAGTGCAAACTCCAACGATGGACGCGCGAAGCTCGCTGTCCTCGTGACTGATGGTGAGCCAACTGATCGTGACCCAGCTGAGGTTTCTGATCGTGCCAAAGCACTGCGAGCCTCTGGTGTTGAAATTGTCACTATTTTCGTTGGTAACTCGCAGACGCGCTCGCAACGCCAAGCTGCCCATGCTCAGATGCTGCAAAGCTATGATCAAAGAAGCCAACCAGGTCATTATTACAATGCCCAACGCTACCAAACATTTGATGCCTATCTAGACGATATTTTGGGGCGTAATGGCCGAGTCCCCCTTGTGGACGCGGTTACAAGTCAGGTTGTTCCAACCTGTGTCGATTCTCAGGGTTCCGTCTGTCAGCGTTGGAAGGTTGAAATTGCGAATTCCAGTGAGTTACCAAACGCTGTGAAGCAAGTTCTACGTACCCGCGCTATTAAATGCCAATAATTCGAACTTAGATTTTTATTAAGTCCCTCCACGGCTTAATGAAATACCAGCAAGAGCCACCTGCCCTCGATGGGGGCGGGTGGTAATTTTTTGGCCGAATGCGTAAAATATCCCTAGTCACAAGTTAATTTAAAGTGGTTGGAGAGATTTCTCATGAGATCTTTTTGCGGTTTAATTGCCATCGGAGTTTTGCTCCCGTTCTTGGTGATGTGTAAGCCGTCAACCAATAAGGAGACCCTGGCGCCGGTCTTCACAAAGACGACTCCTGCCGATCCCATGGTCCAGTTTTATGCGTCGGGCCAAACGGAGATTCGTGCCAAAAGTAATTTCTATTACGCTCTCTTCAAGCGAGACTACGATCTGAAGTTTGATGCAGCCAAGAACACCGGGGAAGCTGCTGCGGAACGTCTGCCTTATGTTGGAAGTTGGTATCCGCAAAATCGTGGTGGTACAAATGTTAGGATGCGCGGCAACAGCCCTCTTGAGAAGTATGATGCTGTTTTTAATAAGAGTTCAACAGCTAAAGCTACTGATTGGGAACGTAAAAATCATACAGTTGGGGCCAGCGATGACTCCGCAGCATGGGCGGGTCATTGTAATGGTTTTTCTGCAGCCTCAAGCCGTCATCAAGAGCCTTCAAAACAAGTTGTTCGCGGCGATGTGACTTTTTATCCAGAAGACATTAAGGCCTTGCTCGCTGAAGTATACATGGGGGCTAAGTTTTATTTTTTGGGCGGAAATCGTTGCGGTCTAGTGAATGACGCACCATTGACCCCTCCAGGAAGTCGTCAGGACCCACTGACGATGGGCGCCTGTGATGACGTTAATCCAGGAACATTCCACGTGGCAGTGACAAACTGGATTGGCATTCAGAAATATCCGCTGATTATGGATGAGTCGTCGAAGGAGCAGGTGTGGAATTATCCGCATTGGAAATATTCATTTGATAGCCGTACCGTAAGTCGAGCTGATGCAAACAGGATCATCACAGGCAGCAGTACGGATGAATATAAATTTAATCCTAATGCAAAACAGTTTCGTAGTGTTGCCATGACTATTTATCATACGAATGCGTTTGTCGAAGAGAGAATGACAAACACGGTAGCCACTGAGCAGCGCTATAAAGCGAAGGCTTATTACTACATTCTTGAGCTCAATGATGCAGGTGACATTATCGGAGGGGAGTGGGTCAGCACGAGTCAACGAGATCATCCTGACTTTATCTGGGTAGCGCTGGAACCAATGCCCGGGGATGGCACGCCTTACAGTGCTAACCCGAATTTGGATGCAAAAGAGATTTTAAAATTATGGGCTGAATCCATTGGCGCAGACCCTAACAATCCTCCAACCGGACTAATGGAGCCTAAGCTCGCCACAGAGTGGGGACGATTTCCAAAGTTTGATGTCCAGATTAACGGCGCAAACACTGGAGCCGCGTTCGCAGTTGATGATGCGATTGAAATCCTGTTGAAGCGTAAAGAGGGTTTATCAGGGGCCACTGTTGAGGCTGTTCTTGACGGAAATCGTGTTCCGTTTGACCAAAGTATCGCTCCGCGAGCTAGCCTATCCAAAGTATCGGATGGGCTTCACGTTCTGGAGATAAAATGGAAATCCGGTCCAATCACTGTCGATGACCAACGAGTGCGGTTTCACGTCATTCGTTAATCGCAAAGAGGTACACTCGGCAATTTTTGTTGCCGAGTTAATTTACTTATAAAATAAACCTGACCCCTACTTGGACTGCCAGAAAAGACTCTACAAATGGTATCACTGTGCATGTGGGTGTTACGTCTGCATGAATGTGTACGGGAGCAGTCGGAAACTGAACCAGAACACCCAGAGGAATTCTGGCTCCAATCCCAGTCAGCCTTCTGCCACGCTCTTCGTAGACGTCCCAATATCTTGTGCTGAATGCAAATCCACCGCCACCGACAAATGGCACCAAGTTGGGCGCTGAAGGAACTGCGCCCGGGAATGTATACGCATAGTCCGCCGCCAGCAAGAGATCACGGCTGATCATTGCCTGGACAAAATTCTGATCACTCAGTTTGTGGTACAGTGTGAGGCCGCCAAAGTCTCCCACTGAGATTCCAAATCCGGTGGTGCCGGGGGTGAAGTTAGAGCCGGCGATCGATGGAGTTGATACCCAAAGCGAGAGGCAAGTCACCAGCGAACAAAGATTCCTCATGGGAGTCTGATGTCCTTAAGGTTTTTCTCATTGATCGCAATTTTGCTTTGACGGCGCAAGTCGTGGATCAAGTCTTCTTGAACCTTCTGTCTGTATTTCTTTGCAACCTCGGTTTTAACCGTTTCGTATTTAACAGGTTTGTCACCTTTGATGTCGGTCACTTTGATGATGTGCCAGCCGAAGTTTGTTTTAACGGGCTGAGGATGAATGGAGCCTTTGGGTAAATTAAAAGCCACCGTTTCAAACTCCGACACCATACGACCATGCCCAAAAAACCCTAGATCTACAGACTTGTCTTTAGAATATTTCTTGGCAATGGATTCGAAGTCCTTAGGAGATTTCTGAACCTCCCCTAGGGCTTTTTGGGCGGTAGCTTCGTCGTCACACAGTATATGCATGGCGCGCACTTCTTTGGTGGAGAATAAGTCTTTGTTCTGGTCAAACCAGGCGCGAAGATCTTTGTCACTGGATTTTTTTTCTACGGCCCGGTCAACGTATTCTCCTGCCAGAAGCTGTGCAGTAACGTCGGCAAGACGTGCTTGGTAGGCTGGGTCTTTGTCAAAGCTCTCTGATTTTGCTTTGCGAGCTACGAGTTGGCTATTAATAACATGGTCAAGAAAGCGTTTACGTAGCTCGGGATTGGACGCGACCATCTCCCCTTGGGAGCCCAGCGCGCGCATGGCAGCCGTAAATGACTCAGTGGTGATCACGATGTCATCAACCTTGGCTAGTTCTGCTGCGAATGTAGATCCGGACAGCAAAACGGTCAGAAGAGAGATTAATTTCTTTGTCATCTTTGTTCCGCCTTAAATGTAGAGGTTAAATATCCTGTGAGGTTTTTGAATTCTCCCTCAACGTCTTGATCTGTCAGGGTCTTCTCAATCGATCTAAAGCTGAATGACCAAGCAACGCTCTTTTTTCCTTTGGCAATATTTGAGCCTTGAAATACGTCAAAAATACGCCATTCGTGAAGGTGTCGTTTCTGTGGAAACTTGGCGATAGCAGCATTCATCGCGTCATGACTCAAATCGGCATCAACAAGTAGTGCAAGATCTCTGGTGCTTGGCGGAAACTTATAAGACTCGGTTTGGATCTTGGCACGTTTGCTGCTGGCATCTAGTACAGACTCGAGATCAAGTTCAAACAGCAAGGGTGTTCGACTTAGTTCCAAGTCATAGGCTAGCGCAACCTCTGGGTGGAGTTCTCCCAACCAACCAATGACCTGACCTTTTGCAAATAGATAGGCCGATGCGCCTGGATGTAGAAAAGGGATCGCGTCCTTTTCCAGACCATGCACTTGAACATCAGTGACGCCAAATCCGCGCAGCCAAGATAGCACGACTGACTTAAGGTGGAAGAAACTAGCGGTCTCCTCGGCAGAACCCCAGGTTTTAGGGGACCATGGTTGATCAATAATCCCGCCAATCCAATGTCTCTCTGTCGGACGATGTTTCTCCTCGCGAGCGCGTAAACTCAAATGGCGTCCTTTGCGGTCTAAACTTTTGAAAATGCTGAACGCTGAACGATTGAGGGGCTTGGCGTGAAAGTCAAAGTAGCCGCGTCCAAGTTCAAAAAGTCGCGATCCCTTCACCCCATGCCGATTGTTGTTACTAATCGCTTTAATCAATGCGCAGGCTAAAGTGGTGTGCATCCATCGTTGGTCATCGGCTATTGGATTTGCCAGCTTCAGGGTCGGGACCAGCGGGTGACCGTCCGGTAAACGCATTTTTTTTGCGTCGTCATCTGACCAAAATGGAAAGCTGATTGTTTCGCGCAATCCCCTGGCCGCCATTTCCGTTCTCGCGGACTCGATAAAGTCAACAAGCGCGTCTTCTGGTGTCGGCTGCAATGACATGCGTGGCAATTCGTAAGGAACTTTGTCGTAACCTTGGAGGCGGGCGATTTCTTCAATGAGGTCGCACTCGCGCTCAATATCCACACGCCACGTAGGAATATCAAAAACCATACGGTCTTGAGCCTGATCTACGAGGTTGATTTCAAGACCCTCAAACATTTTCTTGATCTTGTCCGCCGTTAGATGAGGGCTGGCTAGAAAGTTTTTGGCTTCACTGATGCGCAGTGCAATGAGCTTTGGTTGCGGTTTTGTTGGGAACTGGTCAACCAGATCCCCAGCAATTTCTGGCATTGGTATGTTGGCACCGCCAGCATTTAATTGTTCAACGCACAGCTGCAAAAGCTCTGCAAAACGTTTGGCTACGGTATCAGCATTCTTGATGTCAACGCCTCGCTCAAATCGGTGTGAGGCTTCCGAGTGAATGCCTAGGCGACGAGCTGTAGCGCGAACGGAGTTTGGATCAAACCAAGCCACCTCCAGGATTAAACCTGTGGTGTCTTCTTTGATCTCGCTGTTAAGACCGCCCATGATGCCGGCAAGGCCGATTGGACGCTCGGCATCACAAATCAGAACGTCACCAGCCTTGAGTTTTCGTTCGTTACTGTCGAGGGTGACGAAGGTTTCCCCTTCTTTGGCTTCGCGAATGACGAACTGTCGACCTTTCACGTTGCGGTCGTCGTATGCGTGAACAGGGTGATTCATCTCAAGCATTACGTAATTCGTTATATCAACCAATAAGTTGATTGAACGCATGCCGACGGCTTCCACGCGCTGCTTTAACCATGCAGGTGATTTTACAGTGCGAACGTTTTTAATTGAGAGGGCTGCAAATCGTCCACAGCGGTCAGTTCTAATATCGACTTTGATGTCTTTTGATGATCCGCTTGGAGACTTGATCTGTGCCGCAGGCTTTTTGAGCGGTTTTCCGAGCCTCGCGCTTAAGTCTCGCGCTACACCGATATGACCAAGGCAGTCAGCGCGATTGGGGGTCACGTTCAGAGTTAATATGACGTCATCAAGTCCCAGCGCCTTGATAACAGGAGTGCCTGGTTTGTAATTTGTTTCAAGTTCGATGATACCTTCGTGTCCGTCACTGAGCCCTAGCTCTTTGGCAGAACACATCATGCCAAAGCTTTCTTCGCCGCGAATTTTAGCGTCTTTGATTTTGAAGTCTCCGGGAAGAATCGTCCCCACTAGAGCAACGCAAGCGTCTAGGCCGGCTCGTGCGTTAGGTGCGCCACAGACTATTTGTAAAAGCTCTGGTTTGCCCACATCGACTTTGCATACTTTTAGCGAGTCGGCGTTTGGGTGCTTTGCTGCCTCAACAATTCGTCCAACGACAACAGTGTCGCCAAACGCAGCGGACTTTTGAACGGCTTCAACTTCAAGACCGATGTCGGTCAGCGTGTTTGATATCTGCTCGACTGAGATTCCGTCGAGGCTGATGTAGTCTTTGAGCCAATTGAGCGAGATTTGCATATATGATCCTGAGACTGTCTACGGATTATTGTTTAGTTGCTGTGTACGGGGAAGTGTCCAAGAAACTCATAGTCGCCTTCGAACAGTTGGCGAAGATCCGGAAGTGCAAACCGATTCATCGCGATTCGGTCCATGCCAAAGCCAAAGGCAAACCCGGAGTAGCGACTGCTGTCGTAGCCCACTGCCTCAAACACATTGGGATGAATCATGCCGCAACCGCCGATTTCAATCCAACCTGTGTCTTTACAGGTTCGACATCCTTTGCCCTTGCAGACGCCGCACTCCACGTCGAACTCAGCGCCTGGTTCAACAAACGGGAAAAAACTGGGACGGAAACGTGTCTTTAGCGTTGAGCCAAAGATGGCCTTCAGGAATGTGTCTATGGTTCCTTTGAGATGAGCAAACGTGATGTTTTCATCCACAACAAAGCCTTCGATTTGGTGGAACATCGGAGTATGGGTCATGTCGTTGTCGCAGCGGAAGACTCGGCCCGGGGCAATGACGCGAAGGGGGGGGCGCTCATTGAGCATGGCGTGAATTTGAATATTCGAGGTATGAGTCCTGAGTAGCATTTTTTCCGGAGCATCCACATAAAACGTATCTTGCATGTCTCTTGCTGGATGGTGATCTGGGATGTTGAGGGCCGAGAAGTTGAAGAAGTCGAAATCAATCTCGGGGCCGTCAACTACGGTAAAGCCCAGTGTGCGGAACACCTTGATCAGCTGCTGGCGTACGATGGAAACAGGATGCAGCGATCCCACTTGTTTCTGTTCGTCTACTGGTAGAGTTACATCTAGCGGTTCACGGTTAATGATGGCTGCAAGTTCCCAGCTTCTTGCTTGAGATTTTAGTTCGTCAATCGAGCCTTCGATGAATTGCCTGATGAGATTGACGGCCTTTCCTGCTGCGGGCCGGTCTTCCTTGGAGACGTTTCTTAGGTCTTCCATAAGTGCAGTGACTTTGCCTTTACGTCCTAGGTAAGAGACCCGTAATGCTTCCACAGCCTCAGGCTTGGCATCCGATACCGCTTTTGCACGGTCGGCTTCGAACTCTTTTTTTATGACTTCAGATTTTTCTAAAAGGCTCATGACGTTGGACCTTATCTCTTGAGCATTAACGTTTTCGTCAAATTCATCCGACCAATGCTTTGTGGAGTCTCTTGATTCCTTCAGTAATCGTCTCTTCGTCTGTGGCATAACTCAGACGTAAAAATCCTGGAGCGCCAAATGCCTCACCAGGTGCCAGAGCTAGATGATGCTCCTGAAGCAGTCTTTCGCTAAAATTTAAGCTCGTGTCACCGCCGCGCAGATTGTCGCGAATATCGACAAAAATATAGTACGCACCCTGCGGGAAAAAATATTTTATGCCTCCCA
>JBIIGV010000081.1:0-12582 GCA_044236265.1 Oligoflexales bacterium | reverse complement strand
GTAAAAAACCTGAATCTGAGACCTCAGGAAGAGTCAATTCCCTACTACGTGCGCGCACTGAGTGATGAAAATCCTTGGGTTCGACATGTCGCGATCACGGCACTTAAGGATATTGATCAGGAGTATATTCCCAAAGAACTTCAGGAAAAAGTGGTGTCTTGTCGATTTGATAGAGATGAGCGAGTGCGTGCCACCGCCGTTTTCATTATCGGCAAGTGGTCGATTGAGAACAAGGATTTCATCATGAATGATGTTCTCACTGATCCTGACAACCGCGTGCGCGCCAACGCGGTCGAATGCATTCAAAGTCTAAGCAGCCAAGATAAATTCTTAGATCGCTTGATTGATATGGCACGCAATGATCGCAATAACCGTGTCCGTGCCAATGCGGCCCTGATTGTTGGTCGTTTCAACGCAGAAGTGGCGTCCGAAGTTGCAGAAGATATGCTTCGTGCTCAAGATGTCTTGATGCGCTCTTCGGGGGCATGGTTGATGGGGATGCTCAGGTCTAAGCGATTTAATCACTCGCTTTTGAATCAACTTAAAGTTGAAAAAGAAGAGGTGGTTCTTAACCAGTTAGTGCGTTCTCTTGCGAAGATTTCAAGGGATCAATTTAGTCTGAATGAACAGGTGGCAAGTGCTTTGAGTCGTTCTCAGGAGGGCGCGTAGAATGGCGTCGCTCTTGGTCATTTTTCGTTTGGCATTGGCAACTCTCTGGGAGAACAAGCTTAGGTCAACCTTGACGCTTGTGGGGATGGTGTTTGGAAATGCTGCAGTCATTGCGACACTTAGTAGTAATGACGGTGCAAAATTATATATTGCTAAACAGTTAGCCAGCCTTGGCAATAAGTTAATGACGGTCGAGCTGGGGCAGGTCTCCCTAACTGAATCCGATTTGAGTGTGATCAGGCGGCAGGCAGACGAACTTGAGCTGGCTACACAAGAACAGGTGGTCGGATCGGGTGTGGCGCGATTTGAAGATAAAACGGTTGATGTTCGCTTGTTATCAGCTGATGAATCTTATTACCGCGTTCTGAACTTAGATCTTGAACATGGTCGCATGGCGACGACTTCAGAGTCTGAGATGTCTGCTCCCGTTGTCATTCTAGGACAGCGCATTCGTAACGCGTTATTTGGCGATCGCCCTTTCATGAATCAGTACATTTCCATCATGATGGGGGATAACTCGCTGGTTTTGCACGTGATCGGTTCTTTTCGCGAAAAAGGTGGGGCTGCTGGCACTGAGCTCGATGGCAGTATTTACATTAGCCCGTCACTTGGTGCAAAAATTTCCTCATCAAAAGGCGGCAAGCTCATTTTGCTTCTAAAAGATGACAATCGTTCAACGATCGCAAAGTATCAGGTGAAGTCACTTCTTATGCCAAAGTTTGGTGAACAGATACAGATCGCAGATGCCAGGGAAGCAATAGAAAAGACCAAGGCAATCTGGGGTAAGCAAAACCTTGTCGGAATTTGCCTAGCCGGCATTAGCTTACTTACCGGTGGTGTGGGCATCATGAATATTATGTTGCTGTCGATTCATCAGAGGCAAAAAGAAATCGGTCTTCGTAAAGCGGTCGGAGCTCAGAATTCTGAAATAGCCGTACAGTTTTTAATGGAAACCGTCATTATATGCATCTTAGGTGGTGTGATAGGCGTAATCGTTGGCTGGATGTTTGGTAAACAAGTCGCAAGTATGCTCGGTGACTGGGAAGCAAGCATGTCGTTGGTCAGCGTCGCTGTCGCTTTGGGTTTTTCAGTTTTGACTGGAGTTTTATTTGGCGCCACACCAGCAATGCGAGCTGCTCGCATAGATCCATATGATGCTTTGAGAACGGGGTAATTCATGTCTACCGTAAATGATGTTCGAGGCCGTAACGTAAACAATTTCATATGGGAGAAGATGCTTGTGGCAGGTCTCTCTGCTGGTGTCTTGGTAGCTCCAGCTTGTTCAAAGCTGAATTCTTTAAAAGCGACTGTGGGTCATCGACTTGGTCTATCCGATAGTAAGGCTTCATCGACGTCCCTGGAAAAGGATGCGGTTAGTTCAAAGGATTTGATTTATAGCTATTTTCCCGCAAAAAAAATCACAATCTCCGATTCAATCGTTTTCGATGGGAAGCTGGAAGCGGCAGAGAAAGTTGAGCTTAGAGCCGACAAACGAATGCGTCTTGGTCCTGCGAAGTTTAAAGTGGGCGAGCAAGTGAAGCGTGGCAGTGTCCTCTTTGTTGTGGACACTAAAGAGCTAGAACAGAAAAGAGTTGAGAGTAAGGAACGGGTTGATCAGCTTAATGTAGACATCAAATCGTCTCGCGCCCAGTTTGCTTTTGCGGCAAAGCAGTTAGAGCGCAAAACCGGACTCGTTAAAAAAGGTATCGCTGCGCAAAAAGAGCTGGAGGAGGCAGAAAAAGCCTTCGTTGCTGCTGAAGCTGATCTCAAGACAAAAGAGCTCGAGCTCAGAAAGGCTGAGCGAGAGTTAACGACTGCGGCTGAAAGTGTTACTGCGGCTAACATTGTGAGTCCGATCGACGGAATTATAGCCAGCACTAGCAACGGTGGTGATGATGTGAATCAAGGACAACAATTGGCCTTGGTCGCAAATCCCCGGGAACTGGCCGTTTCATTCCAGGTTGATGAAATCAGGGTGACAAAATTCAAGATCGGGCAGTCGGTCGATATTGCTATCGATGCTGTACAGGGCAAAAGCTTTAAAGGTCTGATCAAGAGTATTGATGCCTCATCTCAGCGTGGAGGGGCCATGAGTCAATACAACGTGTCTGTTTCTTTGCCGGCGGAAACGGTTAAGTCCAATGGCCTACGGGTTGGATACTCAGCAAAGATCAGCGCGGTCTTTTCTGCAAAGGAAAACGCTATTGTCGTGCCTCGTGCAGCACTAAAGCAAGAGGGTTCACAGTATTTCGTTCTGGCGGCTGATGGCCGGGGCAAAACCCCGACAGCTAAAGCTGTAAAGATTGGAGTTCAAACAGATCTCGAAGCTGAAGTGAGCGAGGGTCTCAAGGTTGGAGACTTTGTTGTGGTCAGTCAGAAGTCAACAGGGGGGTCCTAGTGATGAAACAGCTCGTTGTAAGTCCAATGTTGCTTGTGTTTTTTGCTTGCGCCCTATCGTTTTCCGATTACATCACGGCAGCAGAAACATCGTCTTTAAGTAAGAAGTCTTCCCAGGCAAAACCTGTGACGCAGATCAATGAATCAAATTATGTGGAGCTTCTAAAACCTCTTGATATTTATGCGCCCCCTGCGGGTGCTAAGAAGCTAGTAGCATTGCCAGAGCTTTACCAGCTGGTGCAGACCCGGGGGCTGGCGCTCAAAGTATCGCGAGAAACGTTTAATGCCGCGAGACAAACGGTTAAAACGGAGGATGATAAAAAGATTCCCGTTGTCTCGTTTGATGCTGGCCATGACCAGAGGTGGTCGAAGACCCTCAGTGATTCTGACATGTTCGATGATTATTCCGATCGTAAACAGGAGTCAGGTTCCAGGTCGCTTGGCAGTCGCGCCGGATTTTCGCTGACAGGCAGTCCAGCAAGAGGTGTTAATTACAAGGTATCTTTCCCGCAATTGGCTTACGCCCAGACAATGCCATCGAGTTCAAACTCAAACCCTCCTCGTCCAGACAATGCGGCTTTTAACGCCAGTCTCGATGTCTCTCTTTTACGAGATAATCCATTCTCTTCTGAAAGCTTGAGCCGTAAACGAAATACCCTGACTTTAGCCTCTGCGCGAGAGGCATTTAAGATGGAGACTATCTCAAAGCTAGCTGATGCTGAGTCAGCTTTTTATGGCTTGATTCAAAAACATTTACAGCTCTCTGTTCAATATCGGTCTCTTCTGTTGGCGAGAGCCCTCCAAAATGATGTGAAAGAAAAGATTGCAGCGGGCGAATCCAGTGCTCTCGAGGCAACCCGTGCTGAACTGCAGACGTCACAGGCAGAGACGGATTACATGTCCTCAGAGATTGAGTACGAGGCGGCAGTCGCCGAATTCCGCAACAGCCTTGCATTTGACGACGTAGAGGGTCAGGGGGTATTTCCAGATCCCAAGGCCTTGAATGTAAATGTGGAAAACTTCAAGTCTCCCCAAGATGGTCTCAGCGTGATTGGGTCGGGCAATCCCTCAATCGCATTAGCAAGAATCAATCGTGAATTGGCAGAGATTGATCTGAGCTTGGCGCGCGTTTCGACGATGCCAAGCTTGTCATTCACAACCAGCTACGGAAACGCCGCACCCGGTGACGGTTGGGGTAAGACAGCTGTCGAGGCTTTAAAGCCCAATGATCGAACGTTCTCCATTGGTCTTTCATACTCGCAGGTGTTGTTTAATGACTCGAGTAAAAACTCTCTTCAACAATCCATTGTGGCAAGTCAGAAGGCGTCTTTTGCCGAAGACGAGGCAAAAAGAGGTGTTGAGAAAGAGTACAATGCGCTCATTAAGCGTCTCGATATAGGTAGTCGCCGATACAAGATTGCAAAAATTTCCCGTGAAATAGCAGAAAAGAAGCTAAATGCAGAATACGAGCGTTTCAAAGCTGGGGAATCCAGTGTGCGTAATGTGATCGACTCGCAAACGGAGGTGAACGGGGCCCGAATCAGTGAGATCAGCGCTCGTGTCGACGTGCTGTCTAGCATTGGTCGCATGCGCTCATTGCTTGGTCGTTTGCCTGACGGCGTTTCTATGACATATGGTAAATGAATTTTGAATCGCATCAGACTTAGGAGCTTCTCATTTTTAAATCAGGGATCAGAATATCCGCAATCAAATATGCCTCGGCCTCTTCTGGCAAGATTCTTTTTTTAGGAATTAGTATCGCCATGGGAGCACAGCTGCTGGCTAACGAGTCGTCCAGCGCAAAACAGATGGTTGCCATCGGTGATCCTTTTGAATTACCGACTAAGCCTAAATCCTGTGTTATTCAGGATGATCTGCGTGTCGCGTCCCGGATTTTTGCAGCGCAATACCAGGAGGTCAGGCCTGAGTATATGTCACTAATTGGTTCTTTCAATGTGACCCGTGGGCAGTCCGTGAAAAAAGGACAGCTTTTGGCGACTGCTGTAACCTCGAATTTGGAGAAAATGCGCGATATTTACCAGGATTATGCCCAGCTATATCTTGGTCAATTACGCATCGCGACTAATAGTCGAAAGGTCATTGAGGCCAGGCGCGAGCGTATCAAGAATCTGACTGAAAAAGGGGTTATGGCAGCATCTGAGCTGGAACAGGTGGACAGCGCTGTCGTATCCGCAAAGCAAGTTGAAGAGCGTATGCAGCGCGGACTTGAGTCAATGCAGAAAAATGTAGACGCCTACTCTGTGCAGATAAAACAGTCGAATTTCTTCAGTTCCATTGACGGTGTGGTGACCGAATTGATTGTGGATCCAAAGAGTCTATCCGGTAACCTTATGGTGATGGCGGGGACGGTCATTGCAAAAATTGAAAAGCCCGGCAGATATCGAGCGGAGGCACAGCTTTTTGATAGTCAAGTGCATGGCGTCGCAGCTGGAATGAATGCAACCGTAACATTGCCGGATGGGACTACTATTGTCGGGAAAGTTACAGAGGTGTCGACGTTGCCAACGGAGAAAAAAGTGGAAATCTCGGGGTACTCGTCCTATTCGTATCAAAATGAAAGTGAAACGAAGGCGACCGGGGGGCTCACGTTTTACCGCGTAATCGTTGAGTTTGACAGGGCGGGAGCCATCCTGCCGCCAAACCTTTTGGCGGATGTAAGTATTATCAAAAGCACCCATCAGGCAAAGTCTTGTTTGCCCTGGAATGCTATTCAGATTGTTGATGGTAAGCCGTCCATTCAGATCCTTGAGGACGGTAAAGGATGGTCTAGAATTCCTGTAAGGCTAGGGAAACGGGGCAGGTACGATGTTGAGGTAGAGACGCCTCTTGCTGCCTCCACCGTTGTAAAATCAAGAATTTGGTAATTTACATGCGTTCAGGCGGTGTTATGCCAAGTAACAAGAGCCCTTGCCGTAGGGTTTGTGCAAATGCAGAGATTAGACTTAACCGCATGCAGATCAAGTCGGGACTGTCAGCCTTGAGTACCGGCACATCGCTATAGAAACGATTGAAAGCCTTGCACATATAATAGAGATGCGTGCAAAGATGGCTCGGTCTGCATTGCTCGGTGGCGTCCTGAACGACGGAGTTGAAGTCATAAATGGCGCGTAATAATTCGTGTTCGCTCTGCGCTGTCAGGTCAAATGAGTTTTGCTTGATGTCGATCGCGCTCCAAGGTTTGTGACCAGAATCAGCTGCTTTACGCAGAATGGACATCGTTCTTGCATAGCTGTACATCAAATATGGCCCAGTATTGCCTTCGAAGCTTAACCAATCTTTCAGGTTAAACACGATTTCCCGGGCTGGGTCAGCCTGAAGCATTCCATACTTCAAGGCGCCGATGCAGAGTCTTTTAGCCGTTTCATTTATTTCGTCAGTTGGCCATTCCTCTTTGTATTTATCAAGAATTTGATGGAGCTCTGACAAAATCGAGTCTTTTAGACGCATGAACGGAACAGTGTTTCCTGCTCTTGAGCTCATTTTGCCCTCCGGCAAAACGACCATTCCGTAGCTTAAGTGATAACATTTCGATGCTTGAGAAAAGCCCATATGTTCAAGGGTTTTAAACACCTGTTTAAAGTGATGGTTTTGCTCATTGGCAACAACATAAATTGAGCGATCAATTTTGAATTCTTCGAATTTTCGCTTGGCAAGTGCTAGGTCCTTAGTGGCATACAATGTGTTGCCGTCACGTTTGCGAACCAGCATAAACCCTAGTTTGTCATTAGCCAAATCAGCGCCAATGGCTCCTTGATCTTCCTTAAACACTCCTTTTTGCAAATATTCACTGACGATTGTTTGCGATTCTTCGCTAACCTCGGATTCGAAGAAATCGCGGTCAAATTCTGCACCGATCCATTTGTAAATTGACTTGTAAGCATCAAGCGACCAAGTGCGAGTTTCTTTCCATAGTTGATACCATTCACCGTTTTTGCTCTCAATCCCGGCTAGAATTTGGGAGATTTCGCTGTCGTAACGCAACCGATCTTCGGCGCTGGCCTCATCTAGTGCTTTTGTTGCTTGGACATAAATATCTCCGAGCCATGCACCTTTGTCGTCATTCGTTGAAGGGCTTTTTCCCAGTCGCTTCATCATCCAAAGACATTTTGCTATGTGGGTGCCCTCGTCGCCAAAATAATTGGCGGCGACCACATGATAGCCGCAGTATCTAAATAGCTTCACCAGACAGCTGCCAAGACACACATTACGAATGTGGCCTACATGGAACTCTTTATGTGTGTTTGGCTGAGAGTATTCGATCATCACGCGCGCCCGAGTGTTTTCTGGCGCAATAGGATACTGAAAGGCATGGCCCGACAAGACGTTGGGAATAATCGAAGCGGCCATTTTATTTTTGTCGACGTAAATATTGCAGAATGCGTTCACCGTCGAGGATCGACTAATCCAGCCGCTGGAGTCTTTTTGCAAAGCTTCAGCGATCGCGGTTGCTACCTTGGGTGGTGGAAGTTTTAGAGCTTTTGCAAAACGGAAACAAGGAAGTGCAAAGTCCCCCATGTCATCCTGGGGCGGTTTTTCGAGCATACTGAAAATATCAGACTCTGAAATATTTAGCGGTTCAGCTGTATTCAAGCCGGATAGTGTCGCAAGAATGGTTTGCGCAAGATAGTCCTTGCATGGATCTAGGGAAATGCTCATTGAGGGCCTCTCAATAACTGACATCACTCGGCAATCGAGCATGAATGACGCGGATAGACTTTAACGTGTGGGGACATTAGCAAATTTGGGTGGCGCAGGGTAGTGGATTTAGCGAGCAATTATCGCATTGAGGTTGGTTGGTTAAGTCTTTCGAGTCTCCTGGTTCCAGTCGACGTGAGGACGCCACATATCTGCGGCAGACCCCTCTACTGGAGCCTATCATGACGTCATGATGCTTAGGGAGGACTAACATGAATCACGAAGAAGAAGATCGAGTTGCCTCGTGTTGGAGTGCAACCCATGCGCCACTTGGGCCCGTGGCGGTCAAAATTGAATGTGCCTTGGGACGAGGTTTCACTGGGATCGTCATTATCGGCAACGCGGGTCAGGTGTGTGAGGACGGAAAGGAGCGCGCAAAGGCCGCTCTCGAGCGTCTAGGGTGGTCGGCACCAGCCCGCAAGATTCTTATCAGTGTCAGTCCTGGTGACCTAAAAATTGATCAAAGTCATCTCGATCTTTGTATGGCTGTTTTACTCGCTCAAATTACGAGGGATACGCCGTGGTCAATTGACCTGTCTCAATGGTTACTCGCCGCTGAAATCGGCTTGGATGGGCAGCTTCGACCCGTGAGCGGGATTATCGGGTGGGCCGCAGCTGCCAAGGCCGCAGGACTGCAGGGTCTGGTGGTGGCGGAGTCGAATCTACAGGAGTTGAATTGCTTGAAACGAGTTTCTGCTGAGCTCGAAGGGCAAGGAGTCGATAATCTGCAGTGCTTGGGGTTTAGTTGTCTGGATGAAGTTTTAAGTTGGCTAGAGACAGGCGTTTACGAACCAAAGACCGACACCGTCGAGAGTCTCCCATTAGTGACCAGCGCCACAGACTTTGATGATATGGATTTGTCGGAGGATTTGAGGCTGGTCGCCATGGTGGTTGCAGCAGGAATGCATAGTGTTTTACTGAGAGGCTCGCCAGGAACGGGTAAAAGCATGTTTGCGCGCCGCATTAGCAGCATTCTTCCAAAGATGGGTGTGCTTGAGCATTTTGAAGCCTTACGGACTCATACGGCAAATCAACGCCAGGTTGATTCTTCTATCCTGTCTGGAGTTCCCCCTTTTCGCGCGCCCCACCATTTTACGTCGTTATCGGCACTCTTGGGGAGCCATCATCATCCTGGTGAATTAGCTTTGGCTAGTGGTGGTGTTTTGTTTCTTGATGAACTGCCTGAGTTCCGTCGCGATGTTTTGGAAGGCTTACGAGAACCTCTTGAAACCGGAGAAATCGCTGTTAGCCGTGCTGCTGGTGCCGCCATATGGCCGGCCAGAGTGCTCTTCGTCAGTGCCGCTAATAACTGTCCGTGTGGATGGTTTGCCAGTCGCAGGCGAACTTGTCAGTGCCCACCATCCCGTATGCAGGCTTATCGAAATCGCCTCTCAGGTCCATTGCAGGAACGCATCGACATTCATATCAACATGAACGAGCCGGCTGACCAACGCGCCTCTTTGTTGCAAGCACCAGTTTCACGGAAACATCAAACGCGTACCATGCAGCAGCGCGTCGTGAGGGCCCGTGAGCGGGCTGGGCAAAGATCCGGTTTTACGGGTGTCTTGCATAATAGGGATATTCCCGCTGCGAAAATATTGGACACGTTTGGTCTGGAGCTCGCGGTGGCTGCAAACATGGTAGAAGCGGTCATGCCGACTTATACCAGTGCGCGCTCGTTGGTGCGCTGTTTGCGTGTTGCGAGAACGTTAGCAGACGTTCAGGATCGGGACGTTGTTGGGACCGAGGATCTGAAAATGGCATGGAAATGGCACTGTTTGAGTGCTGCACGGGAGAGGGGAGAGATACTTCCTTTATGAGGGGTCTGTATAAAAATAAACCAGGGGTCTGCTCGCTCTGTTGAAAAGTGATACGTTGCGATGTATATCTTGTGAGAACTTTTCGCAGATTGATGTTCATAGTCCAACCCTCGGAGTTTTAAGCCCATGGCCCTTATCCCTCTTCGCGTTCTCCTCGATCATGCAGCCGAACATAACTACGGCGTGGCGGCGTTCAACGTCAACAATATGGAGCAGATCCAGTCGATCATGGAGGCCGCTCACAAGACGGATAGTCCGGTCATTGTTCAGGCTTCACGCGGTGCGCGTTCGTACAGCCAAGATGCTTATCTGCGACATTTGATGCTCGCTGCCGCTGAATTATACCCTCATATTCCAATCGTGATGCATCAGGATCACGGCAATAGTCCTGCAACCTGTTACTCAGCCATCAAACAGGGTTTCACGTCCGTCATGATGGATGGTTCTTTGAAGGAAGATGGTAAGTCCCCAGCAGACTTTGACTACAATGTTCGCGTCACAGCTGAGGTGGTTAAGGTCGCTCACGCGATCGGCGTTTCGGTTGAGGGAGAGCTTGGTTGCCTTGGATCCTTGGAGACAGGAAAAGGTGACAAAGAAGACGGACACGGGTTTGAAGGCACGTTGTCGCATGACAAGCTTCTTACGGATCCAAATGAAGCCGAAGATTTTGTTCGACGAACCAAAGTTGATGCTCTTGCAATCGCGATTGGTACATCACACGGAGCTTACAAATTCACTCGAAAACCCGATGGCAAGATTCTCGCCATGGAGCGGGTTGCAGCGATTCACAAGAAACTTCCGAACACACATCTGGTCATGCATGGGTCGTCGTCGGTTCCACAAGATTTACAGGATTGGCTGAATAAATATGGCGGCAAGATGAAGCAGACTTGGGGAGTTCCGGTTTCGGAAATTCAAGAGGGCATTAAGCATGGCGTTCGTAAAATTAACGTCGATACAGACAACCGCATCGCGATAACTGCAGCCATTCGTCAACTCTTCGCAGAAAAGCCTGAAGAGTTTGATCCTCGCAGCTATCTAAAGCCTGCAAGATCTGCGATGGCCAAAGTTTGCGAAGATCGTATGGTTGCCTTTGGACAGGCGGGTATGGCGTCGAAAATTCGTCAAGTGACTCTTGAAGAAATGGCTAAGAAGTATCTTCTTTAATTGAAGTTGACGCAAATAGATTGCCCCGGAGCTCCTTTGAGAGCTCCGGGGCAATAATTTTCTCAGTTAAAGATTTGAGTCGCGTACCAGGCGCCATTTGAACGCTGAGCAACACCCACGCCAATATGCTGGAAGTTGCCAAGCATATTGCGACGATGTCCGGAACTGTTCCACCACATGTTCGCAAACGCTTCAGCTATGCGCTCTGCTGCAGCATCATCTTGCCCTGTGCGACCAACCATTCCCGTGTAGGCGACGTTTTCTCCGCGCATACTTCTACTTTCATTAAACTCAGTTCTGTACACACTCTGGCGGGCGGAAGGAAATCCTGAATGACCAATTGATCCAGAGTTGGATTGCTTTTTACTCCAGTCACGGGAGACGAAAGATATTTTACTGTCATGTGATAGAGGGCTCATGCCTCGACTTTGACGATATTTATTTGTCTTTTCAGTGATGAGACGTTCGACCTTGCATACAAAATCCTCGGCCTTGTAGCAGTCGGAGCTAACTGGCTGCGAGGTTGGTGAAGTCGATGTCGTGGTGCTTGAATTTGTAGATTGTGGCAGGGTTGCGGTGGGGCCGTTGGCGTCGGCACCAATGGTTTCGCCGTTTGACGTCGTTCTTCTGGAACTTCCCGTGTTGGCTGGCTGTTGAGGTAAGCAGCCCGTCATTAAGCTGCTAGCTATCAAACTTAGGCAGACTAGGTGGCGTGCGTTTCCAAATGAGAGCATGGGAATCCTCCGATAAGATGACGGCAACAACTGGGCACCGGAGCTCAGTAAGCAATTCATATGCCAAACACATTGCGCTACTTAAATCAATAAATACAGATATTTAGACATATCCGACCCCTGCTTTTGCAATATTTTTAGACACTTCGTCGAGCTCTTTGACAGGTATTGGGGCAGCTGATCGCCTAATTGTCTGAATTTACAAGCGATTTAAAATCACCTGTCTTGGTATAGGGGTTGCTCCAACGGCTCCAAGGTTTCGTGTGTCCTGCTCAACCAGATTCGGAGTGATGATATGGCTTTCCTATACCCAAGTACCAAGAACACAGAGGTCGTTTTCGCAAGCCAGGCTGAAGAGCAGGTTTATACCTTGGCTGACGAGCTTCCTGATTCTTGGCGCGTATACTACTCCGTGACGCTTTCAATGAAAGATGAACGCGAGGGCGTTAAAGATGGTGAAATTGATTTTGTCTTTTACCATCCATCTCATGGCGTGATTGTTTTCGAGGTAAAAGGCGGAAGAATCAGCCTCGATGGTAATACGGGCAAGTTTTTTTCAATTAATCGCCATGGCCGATCGTTTTTGATTAAAAATCCGTTCCAGCAAGCTATTACATGGCGTAATCGTTTTGTGCGTTTTTTACGAGCTCAGAACGTTAATGTTCCTGTTAGCCACGCTGTTTGTTTCCCTGGCGTGGATGAAGCAGAGTTTCCGGTACATTCAACAATTGAGCAATCTGTTCTGATTGGGCGTAAAGGCCTTGAAAATCTCGAAGGCTTTCTCGCAAAAGTTGTCCGTTCGTTTCATAGAGAGGACTTTCTTAAATTTGCCGATGTTGGACAAGACTTAGATCGTCTTCTTATCGGGACATCTTTTGAATCCAAACCATTGCTCCGTGAATACATTGATACCCATGAAGCTGTGGTTTCCGAAAGTGATTTAATGCACGACATTTTGGTGAGTCCGGTCACGGGAGTGAACCGTTTGGGTGTGGAGGGCGAAGCTGGAACTGGAAAAACCGTCTTGGCGATGAATCTGGCTCGTCATTTTCGCGATCAAAACGAAAATGTGCTTTACA
>JBIIGV010000211.1:0-3334 GCA_044236265.1 Oligoflexales bacterium | reverse complement strand
AAACGGAGATGCTAGCTCTGAAGTTCGTCATCAAACATGAACCCGAAGTTAAAATTGGTGACGATCAGTCTAGCACAATTTTAGTCATCGTTCACAGAGCGCACGTCCCGTAGGATTACGGATTCCCCAGCCCAAAAGTTGGCCTTTTCCACCTTCAAAACCATCGACGACACGTAATGACCATTTCCCGTTTAGCGAAGCCCCATCCAGAAGCGTTAGATCCTCGACAGGGTGTAGAGTCGTTGGATAGTTTCCAATCAGGTCGCGTTGGGAACGCTCGCCGCTTAAAAATGATTTTAAGACAATTTCATGCCCAGCTGGTGTTATGATGACAATTTTAAGGTCTGTAAGCGAGGGGTGTTTAATAGCCACATCGACAGAAAATCCGCCGCGGATCACAGGTTCCCCAGGAAGCTGAATGTCAATGGAGTCACTTATTCCCGTTTGGTTGTGATCAGGTATGGCGATGTTTGGAGTTGCCTTTGCGACATCCTCTTCAGCGTCCGGAATCCCCAGTGTGAACTCAATGGGAATCAGCTTTTTCTGATTGGATTGATCGGTCAATTCGGCTTCCAATTGGGTGAAGGATCCGCAAGCAACATCCGGATGAATTGAAATCTGAAATGGGGTTTTGGTCGTAGCGCGTCCAAGTTCCTCGATCTTGTCAAAAGTCGATGTTCCTCGAGAAATGCTCGCCCATTCTGATTTTGAGTTTAGTGTGGCCCTGACACCTTGAGCGGTCAGGTCACCTATATTTAACAACTCCAGCGTCATGGAAATCGTCTCTCCAGGATCTGGCACACCATTTTTCCCAGCGTTCTGGAATGTTTTATTCGCGTAAATCAGATCCGCTGCGGGTGGAGACATAATGAGGTGCCTATGAAAGTTCCGCGTGAAAACCTCCGCATGCGGCCCTTCAGGAAATAACAAGCTTGCAGTTTGAACCAAAGCATTAGCCCAGTCATTCATGGTTAGTCCGTGCGCGAGGCCAAACTGACTTTCGATCACAATCAAATCAACGTCGTCTTTGTTGACGCCCTGATTGACCAGTTCATCGAGTGTCATAACGAGGGGAGTAGACCAAATTTCATCGCTGATAATACCGTCACTCCCGCGATCGTGAGCATGGTATTGTGTGCCGCGTTTGTAACGAGCATCTGTGCGGTCCGTGCGGCGACCATCCCAGCAGCCAGAGCTACCATCCCAATTAAATACACGAAATTTATCGCCGCTCAGATTGCGCTGATCGGAGTATCCATAACTGACGGCCCAATAGTCACCAAAACCCTCGCCCATGGCACCGGTATCACCATCTTGCCAGTACGGGTTAATGGCAGCATTGATGGCATGTCCCATCTCGTGCAGGATAACATCGGGGTCCTCGTTATCATCGACGCATCCATGCCCAAAGCTGAGGGCATTGATTGTAGGAGTAAAAAATGAATTGTCTTGACCATCAAAACCATCAGGATCCGCTATCAGGGCTCCTTGGAAAATCTTCGTTTCATTTTGGTAGCCCAAGCGTTCAAGGGCATTGACGGATTGGTCAAGGTGCCACCAAGTCATTGTGTCGTTAAATGAATTTTCGCCACGATTAGAATTCCATGTTCCATCGGCGGTGTTACTTATGCCAGAAAAAGGCGAGTCCCAGTCATTCAAACTGACACGACGACTGATGAGCTCATATCCGTTTTCTGTTTTTGCAATTCCCTCCAGGTCGACTGTTTGGTAGGCGGTCGAAAACTGTTCAGCAGGTGAATTGTCAGCTAAGGAGGAGTCTGCCAGGGCCGTTCTTGGATCTACTTTGAATAACTTTGCTTGACCCACGGTATAATTTGGCGCAGCTAGGAGCAGCGCTTGATTTAACTTGCGGCTGTTTAACTCTTTTTTGGCTTCGTCTAGGGAGACATCGTAAACCCGTCGGTCCTTTTGCTTGGCAATTTGTCCTGAGCGAGGATCAATCCAAATTTCCCAAGATCCAGCCGGTGCTGTGGTCTCAAGATTGACGACCCACCATTGTTTCCGGACTCCAGCGACCAAATCCGTCGTCAAACTAGCCCTAGGATCACGTAAAAGTTTACCGGTAACGCGAAGATGCTCCCACGCTACTTTGATAGCCTGCTCCCCCGTAAGTCGAACATCTGATGGATGTGATTGATTTGCATTTGCCGGGTCCAGTCAATTATAGGCGCGGTAAATTTTAGAGCCATCTTTAGTCAGAGAAACGATCAGAACACTGTTTTTCACACTTCCGGCACCATCGGGAGTTACGAATGTGTAGTGGATGCCATGAGCACTTTGCCGCGTAGATTCCAGACGTAGTGTGTCGAGCTTTTCAGAAATGCCGATTTTACTGGCTTCCTGCTTAATCCAAGCCCGTGCAAGGTTGTCATGAGACAGACCATTGGACTGAAAATTGGCGTCGAGAATTAATTTAGGTCGACCATCGAGCCATTTGGTGGATCGATAGGGCTTGGGACTTTGAAAACTTGACGTCCAAGATGATCCGCTATGCCGAGGGCCACAGGCGCCTAAAGATAGAATCACTCCAACCAAGAGAAGACAGCGGAACATGGGGCATACCTCGACGGGTTTAAATGTCAGGAAATTTTCCCGATATTTATCGAGGGTATAACAAGACTGTATTTAAGAGTCCAATATTAAGAATGGAGCTACTGATAAATGCTCACCAACGACCTAAAGAATCTGCCTCTTTTATCGCCTGAGCAACGAGAGATGGAGTGACCTTGAAAGGTTCGTTGTGGATGGTTTCTCCAGGCTGGCAAGTACGCTCTCCGATAATAAGAATGTCCTTCTGTGATGGTGAGTCCAATCCAAGTTGTTTCAGACTTGTTGGCAAACCAACCTCTCTCGAAAAACCAATGACCTCGTCCAGTTCATGCTTCGGAGCGCCCTCCAGTACAAGTTGTGTCAAAACTCCGAACGCCACTTTCTCCCCATGGTAATAGTCATGAGTCGCAGCAATGGCTGTTAGTCCATTGTGAACCGCGTGTGCTGCGGCAAGGCCTGATGATTCAAAGCCGAGTCCAGAAAGAAGGGTGTTTGCTTCGATTAAACGTTCTAGTGATTCGTTTGTTTTCTGAGCTTTCACAGCGCGTATAGCATCGGGTCCGTCAGCAAGAAGCGTCTTGTAACAAAGTTCCGCCAATGCCAATGCTGATATTGTGCTTGCACCACCGCGCATATTTTTGACTTTATTTTCGAAGCAGGTTCTTGCTTCAAACCATGTTGCAAGTGCATCACCCATACCAGCGACCAGTAATCTTGCTGGAGCTTTGGCGACCACGCTGGAATCAACCAGCACAAGATCAGG
>JBIIGV010000210.1:0-3335 GCA_044236265.1 Oligoflexales bacterium | reverse complement strand
GCAAACGCATTAGGGTCCTTCGCTGGGGTGGCCTTCGGGTCAACTGACTCCTCAGCTAGACCAAACGCCTGAGAGGCAAAGCCCATAACGAACAATGAAGCAAGTAAATTGGAAATTCGCATTGTTTAGATTCTCCAGAATCAAAGTTGAAAACATCCCTGTAACTTTCGAACTGACTAAAATGATAGGACTTGTCGCGTGCATTTGCAAGGCTGTAGACAAACAAATCTCAGACGGATTGTTGTCTGAGATTTAATTTTGATCGTGTTTTTAAGCGTTCGTAGGGGCGACTATCAATTGGTTGGCAATCCATTCACAATTTCTTCTTCTAAAACTGCGCCATTTAAACTTGCCTCTGAAACCTGATTAAGCGTCAACGTCTGCTTCAACGGCAGAACCGGATACTGCTTTGAAATATAAATAACCACATCTGCGTCTCCAACCGTATAACTACCGAGCGTTACACTTTTTACTTCGGCGTCCACACGCTTGGTCGTCACATTTTTTCCACTTTTCAATGTAACACTTTCATCTTTTAGACTGCCGACACTAATATTTCCGCCAAGTCCGGTTACTGTAACAGGTTGACCGTCGGCTTTATTGCAGGTCTGAAGAAACTTGTCTTTGGTCAGCGTCAACTGCGGAGTCTTTAGTTTTTCAACGTAGCTCACGAGCTGGGGAATACTTGCGGAGGGTGAGATGTCAATCTTCCGTGTGATGGAAGTATCCGATGCCGCTGTAACGGTCTCAGTGCGAGAATAACTCATGGAGACATTAGCGATCGCAACCAGCTTAATCGTGCCCTGATACACAAAAACTGCGCCTACTTTTTGCTGCTGAACTGCTAAAGACCACTGTTGATCGCATGACAAATTACTATCTGATCCTGATCCACCCGTTTGGTCGGAGGTACCTGGCTTTTTGACGCGCTGTGAACTGCTCTCACTGGCGTTCGAACAACTCATCACCATGAATAGTAATGAAACAGCGTAAATAGCTTTGGGACTTTGATTCATAGCCGGCCTCCTGCTAGAGAGAAAGATCGGTTGAATCACCAAGCGCCTTGAAATAAACCTATGGTGCCTTGAAAAATCAGGAGGTTAAGACCCTAATTTTGATGCCGCCTAGGGCCCATAAATGTCCGCCCAGACAGGTAATTTCCTAAATACTGGTCAAAGGCGGTCTTACTCAGCACGCGCTCAAGTCTTGCAAAGTTAAGCTCCTCCGCAAGCGGCTCTGCGGCCGAAAACAACAAATTATTATCGATGACCACAACATGAGGCTTTGCCAGATCTAACGTCAGTGGAATCACGGAGCCCGCTTCCACAGCGCCAGGGAAAACACGCCAGCGGTCCATCTTGGGTAGCGCTATGGAACCCTCACCCACGATCAGCAAATTCAAAGGATTATTTTCCTCTGTGTATTTAGGCATCAACGATTGAGACACCCATGTTTCAAGTTTGGAAACATTACCCCGAGCACTCGAACAATTCTGCTGCTCGCCGCATGATCCGGGCCAAAAAATTACGATCGAAACAGAGCGACGTAGCTGATCACGGTTCAGCGCTGCATCACGCTCATCACGAAGAATAAATTCACCAACTGCACCCAAGTCTGCACGCTCAAGTGCTCCGTTTTGATCCAACCAGACCCTCGCTGCGAGTGGAATCGAACAAACAAGGAGGGCTCCCAACGCCCACAGCGTGGCACGTTTGCGGTTTTTAGTCATAAGCATCCCTCCATCAAACTTCTGTAATCACAGTAATTTAGAGACTGTGACCTATAGCCCGAAAGTCAGAAAAGTTCACGCACAAAAAGATGATACTTTTTGTGGCATTTGGCCATGTGGCCTGTTATACTCAAAGGACACCCGGGTTCCGAGGTGTAGGATCAACCGCGTCACCGTAACAATGGGAAGTCCATTCTAAGGTGAGCAAAAATTATGAGTAGGTTTTGGTATATGGGAAAGAAGCTTTACATCGGTGGACTACCTTACAGCACATCTCAAGAGGCTCTTGCTAGCCTTTTCAGCGAAGTAGGGACAGTCGAATCAGCACGCATCATTACAGATCGTGAAACAGGTCGCAGCAAGGGTTTTGCGTTCGTTGAAATGAGCTCTGACGGTGAAGCTCAAGCCGCAATCGACAAATTCAACGGCCAAAATTTCGAAGGTCGTCGTTTGACGGTCAACGAGGCTCGTCCTCAGCCACCACGCGAAAACCGTGGACCACGCCCAAGCCGCATGTAATCCCGGCTTTGTCGTTTAGTTCTGAATCACAAAACCCGCAGCCTCGTTGCTGCGGGTTTTTTTCATTTCAAGTCAGATCAAGACCTAGGACATTGGTTGGTTTGCCGTCTGCTACAATTTTACCATCATGAATTCGAATGACTCGGTCGCATGATTTTAGGGTTTCCAGGCGGTGAGCAATAATAACGCATGTCCTGCGACGTTCACGCATCAGCGCAAGAATGGCTCCTTGAATGGCTGACTCCCATGCTCGATCTAAACAAGATGTTGCTTCATCCATCAGCAGTATTGGGCGATCTTCATGCAGAAGTCTTAGAAAAGCGATCATTTGCTTCTCGCCACTGCTTAAATTGGATCCACCCTCATTGACCAAAAAATTCAAACCACCGTTAAACCTTTCAAGAATCTGCCCAAGTCCAAAGCGGTCAAGTTTTGTCTCAAAACTCTGACGCACGTGGGTGCTGTTCTGATCTGCGATTCCCAAAATATTGGCAGCCAAAGCTCCCTTAAATAAAAACGGGTCCTGTGCAAGATAACCAATCTGTGAGCGCAAGGCGCTCAACGTCCACTCACGAATATCAACTGAGTCAATGACAACTCGGCCTGATGACGGCACATAAAGAGCTGGAATCAGATTCAACAACGAGCTTTTACCAGCACCCGTTTGGCCAATAACGCCGAGCTTTTGTCCCGGGGGAATCAGCAAATCAAGGGACCGAAGAACCGCATGGCCTGATCTGTAGCTAAGCCCCACTGACTCAAATCGAATCTCACCCCTGACAACTCCCTCAAAAGATCCGGGTGCCATAATCGTTCGTTCATTGGCTTCACTCAACATCTCGCCAACACGAACCGCACTTGCCGTTGCATCCTGAATCACTTGAATTTCCTGAGTCACAACCCTAACCGGATTTGAAAAGCGCTCCGTCAGTCTCAACACGGCGACCAGAGCTGCAATCTCTACCTGACCTTGCAACAATAAAAAACCACCCCACAAAACGGCCACCAACGTCGGCCACGTGCTGAGAAAGACCGTCAGCGGACGGATAAATCTATTACAAGAGAGAACCTTGATGCTGGAAGCCAG
>JBIIGV010000232.1:0-3373 GCA_044236265.1 Oligoflexales bacterium | reverse complement strand
AAGAAGCTGAAGCACGGCGACACCCTGGCCTTCGGCAGCAGCACGGCACGGTTCGAGGTGGCGTGACCTGACAGGTCCCTGCCATGAGCGATCAACTTCTCACCACCCTCAAGATCGCCCTGCTGGCTTTCATCTACTTGTTCTTTGCCCGCGTCCTGTGGGCGGTATGGACCGAGGTACGAGTACCGACGGCCCCCGGTCCGAACGCCCGCCAGATCAAAGTCAAGGCTCCGAAGGGGTCGGTGAAGAAGGCGGTCGAAACGACACCGACGAAGTTACTGGTGGTGGAGCCTGCAGCCATGCGTGGCAGCACCGTGAGCCTTGACTCCGAGGTGGTGGTGGGTCGCGCGGATGAGTGCGATGTGACCCTGAGCGAGGATCCGTTCGTCAGCACCCGGCACGCCCGCTTCTTCCAGCGGGATGGCGAGTGGTGGGTGGAGGACTTGGGCAGCACCAACGGCACGTTGGTGAACGCCCAGCGCATCACCGAGGCCAGCCGGATCAGACGGGACGACAGGGTGCAAGCGGGCAGTGCCGTGTTTGAGGTTCACTAGTGGGTGAGATGAGGATCACCCATGGCGCAACCACCCACTCGGGTCAGGTGCGCAAGGAAAACGAAGACGCCCTCTTGGTCGAGGGTCGTCTCTACGTCGTGGCCGACGGCATGGGTGGTCACAACGCTGGCGAGGTAGCCAGTGCCATGGCGATCAAGAGCCTGCAGGCTGCTGCCGGGGGCATCACCAACGAAGCCTCGCTGAACGCTGCTCTCGACAAGGCGAACGAAGCCATTTACGAGGAGTCGATGACCAACCATGTCCACCATGGCATGGGCACAACGATCGCTGCACTGGTGATGACCGACGACTCGGTGGTGGTGGGCAACATCGGAGATGCACGCATTTACCGCTGGCACGAGGGAAACCTGTCGCGGATCACAAAGGACCACAGCTACGTCCAGGAGTTGGTCGACGAGGGGATCATCTCGCTGGAAGAGGCCCGTGTTCATCCGCGACGCAACATCGTCACGCGAGCTTTGGGTATCGACGGCGAGGTCGAGGCCTCCACATCGACTCTCCCGATCACGGTGGGTGCTCGCTACATCTTGTGCTCCGACGGACTAGTCGATGAAGTCACCGATGCCGAGATCGCGGCGATCCTGACCCGCCACTCCAATGCGCAAGCAGCAGCTGACGCTCTCGTCTCCGCGGCAAATGCGGCGGGCGGACGCGACAATGTGACGGTGATCGTCGTCGACGTTGCCGACGGCGAAGCAGCGACGACGGAGACGGGCGCAGGCGAGGACAGGCTCTCGGAGGCTTCTTCCGACTCACATCGCTCCGCTCAACGTTCGGCAGAAGAACCTCCTGCACCCGTTGTCACCGACACTCCTCCGCCATCGCCCACAGCCCCCAAGAAAGTCGGGGTCGGTGTCATTCTCTTCTGGGCGGGGCTGGTGGGCATCGTGCTTGCGGTGCTGGTGGTGTTCGCCGCGTATGGCCGCACGGGATACTTCGTCGGCTACGACGGCCAGGACGTGGTGGTCTACAAGGGTCGACCGGGGGGCGTGCTGTGGTTCGACCCGACGGTGGAAGCCAAGACCACGCTGACCGAAGAGGACCTCACGGAGGAGTTGGCCGAGGAGATTGCCGGTAATCCGACGTTCAGCAATGCGGCGTCAGCTCAGAAGTACGTGAACTCCGTTCGCGACGAGGTACAGCCGATTCCCACCACCACGCTGCCCGAGATCACCACTACAACAGTGCCGGCGACGACAACATCGTCGTCGACATCCACGGTGGCTGATTCCGTGGTGGAGTCGCCGACAACGACGGGGCAGTGAGCACCAAGTCGGTTCATGTGGTGCTGCGCCGGCGCAGCGAGTTGGGTCTGGTGTTGCTTGCGGCCTTGATCACGGGTGCCGCGTACGTGTTGGCGGCCTTAGGGAAGAACGCGAGCTTGCCAGCGAAGATCGGACCATTCCTCGGTTCAGTGATTGCGTTGTTGGTGGTGGCCCATCTGGCGGTGCGCCGTTGGGCTCCGGGGGCCTCTCCCCTGTTGTTGCCGATTGCCGCACTGTTGCACGGTGTCGGCTACGTGATGATCGCTCGCCTGAGTGATCGTCTCGCTGGCTTGCAGGCGACGTGGAGTTTGGTTGCCGTGGCGGCGTTCGTCGTCGTGTTGGTGGGACTGCGTCGTGTCACCGACTTGGTGCGGTATCAGTACGCATTTCTGGGGCTCGGCATCGCGTTGCAGTTGTTGCCTTTGGTACCGGGCATCGGGTTCTCGAGTGGCGGTGCCCGCATCTGGGTGAACGTTGGTCCGATCAACTTTCAGCCGGGTGAGTTCGCCAAAGTCTGCTTTGCGATCTTCTTTGCGGGGTACCTGGCCGAGCAACGCGAGTTGATCCGTACGAGTGGCAAGCGTGTGGCTCGCTTCGAGTTGCCCGATGTGCGGGCATTCCTGCCGGTGGTGTTGGCGTGGGGTGTGAGCGTGGTGGTGATGGTCGCAGAACGTGATCTCGGATCGTCGCTCTTGTTCTTCACCTTGTTCGTGGTGATGCTGTGGATCGCCACGGAACGTACCGGGTATTTGGTGTTGGGTTTCATTCTGTTCGTGATGGGTGCGTTGGTGGCATACCAGTTGTTCGACCACGTGCAGGATCGAGTATCGATCTGGCTGGATCCGTGGAGCGAATACAACGGCAAGGGCTACCAGATCGTGCAGGGGATGTTCGCTCTTGCTGAGGGTGGCATGAGCGGTACCGGATTGGGGTTGGGAGATCCGGGACGCATTCCAGCAGTGAAGACCGACTTCATCTTCGCCGCCATCGGCGAAGAGTTGGGTCTGTTCGGTGGAACTGCTGTGCTGATCGCATTCGTGTTGTTGATGGGCAGCGGATTGCGGACCGCGGTACGTACCGACAATGCGTTCGAGAAGTTGTTGGCGGTGGGACTCACCACGATTCTCGGTGTTCAGGCGTTCATCATCTTGGCGGGTGTGTTGCGGGTGTTGCCGTTGACGGGCGTGACGTTGCCGTTCATGAGCTACGGCGGCAGTTCGTTGGTGGCCAACTACATGTTGCTTGCCTTGTTGATCGCGGTGAGTCACTCCTCTGCCCGTCGTTTGCATGAGGTCGAGTCATGAACCGGATGATTCGTCGCCTGACCGTGGGGTTGTTGGTCTGCTACGCGATCCTCTTCATTCAGTTGAACATGTGGCAGGTGGCCAAGCGCGACGATCTGCGGTCCAATCCCTTGAACAATCGAGAAAGCATCCGTGAGTTCGATGCGCCCCGTGGTCCGATCGTCACGGCTGATGGTGTGGTGATTGCAGAGACAGTGGAGATCGATACGGAAAAGCGCGAGCCCGGTGG
>JBIIGV010000014.1:0-39795 GCA_044236265.1 Oligoflexales bacterium | reverse complement strand
AGAAGAGACAGAGACATTTCTGAACATGATCCGCAACCTGAATCAGAGGGGGCGCACGATCATCATAATTACCCACAAACTTCGCGAGGTGAAATCGATTGCTGATCGCGTGACCGTTTTGCGGCGAGGGAAGACCGTGTGTACCGCGAATTGCGGTGATGTCACTGTGCAGGATATGGCAGATTTGATGGTTGGTCGACATGTTCATCTCGGTGAGTTGACGCGATCAGAAAAAGCTCCAGGAGATGAGTTGCTTTGTATCGAGCGATTAACCATCGAGGGTCTCGGAAGTCGGCCCACCCTTACGGATGTCAGTCTTTCCGTCAAAGAGGGCCAAGTGGTTGGCATTGCCGGAGTAGAGGGGAGTGGCCAGTCTGAACTATTTAGCGCTGTCTTAAATCCTCGTCGCGCATTGCGGGCAAGTGCGCCCAACTCGGTCATTCGTGTCTTTGGTCAGGATGGACGTATTCTTGGGCGGAATCTAATTAGACAACAAGCTATCGGTGTTGTTCCTGCCGATCGACTGCGCGAGGCGGTTTTGCCGGAAGAGACTCTAATCGAGAATGAACTTTTAGGACATGACCATGAATTTGCGGCAAAAGCCTTGTCTGGCTATCAGTGGATCGACCGGAAAAAGGCTAGGGAGCGACTGGTTGGCGAGCTAAAGACGTTCGACGTTCGTCCTCCAGATCCGGACGCGAGGCTAGGTGGATTTTCCGGTGGTAATCAACAGAAATTTGTCATGGCTCGTGAATTGTCACGTAATCCGAAGCTGATTCTCTGTTCTCAACCCACCAGAGGCGTGGATGTTGGGGCAATTGAACAGATTCATGGGGAACTGTTAAATCGTCGTGACAAGGGAGCTGGAATCTTACTGATTTCATCGCAACTGGATGAGCTAATGGCTCTGAGTGACGTCATTCACGTCATGTATTCAGGTAAGATTATGGCCACGTTTAATCGTCAGGCTTTTTCTGAGCATGCGATAGGTTTGGCCATGGGTGGTGGGGGTAAGTCTTCATGATGCAACAACTATCCAAGTTAAAGCCATTTTTAGTGAGTATCATGGGCCTGGCCTTAGGGCTTTTAGCTGGCAGTCTTGTGGCGGCATGTGCGGGAGAGAACCCCCTCGACGTGTTGATGATTATGGTGAAAGGCGCATTTGGTACCCTGCACGATCAGGGTATGGTGATCTATTTTGCCTCGATTCTTATCGCTACCGGCCTTGCTGTGGCCATTCCGTTTCAAGCTGGTGTTTTTAATATTGGTGCCGAAGGGCAAACACTGATCGGAGCCATGGCGTGCGCCTTAGCTGCCTTGCATTTGCCACAGGATTTACCAGCTTTCGTCGCTGTGACGGTTAGCATATTAGCAGCAGTCCTTGCTGCGGGAGTTTGGGGTGGAATTGCGGGTGCCATACGTGCATTTCGCGGTGGACACGAGGTCATCGGCAGTATCATGTTGAATTTTATCGCGGCGGGTTTGACCGGTTGGTTAGTGGTCGGAACCTTTCAAACCAGCGATAGTCAGAACCCGGAGACAGCCGCCATCGCTGAACAATGGCGACTCGGGAGATTTCCTGCATTTGAGGGTGCGCCTGCGACCGTTGCTATTTTGATATCACTATTGGCCGCTGCAATCTTTTGGATTGTCGTTGAGAAAACGCGCCCGGGGTTTCGCTTGAAGGCCGTTCGTCAGTCTCCAGATGCCGCTCAAGTTGCCGGCTATAGTGTTCCGTGGACAAGATTTTGGGCATTCTTCGCCGGTAGTGCAGCCTGCGGGCTTGCCGCTGCAGCCATGGTCTTGGGAGAGGCTGGACGATTTCGTATGGAGATGAGCGAAGGATTTGGATTTTTGGGAATTCCTGTCGCACTTCTCGGGCGAGGAAGACCATTGGGGGTTGTGTTTTCCGCATTTTTATTTGCAGCACTCCATCATGGGGCGAGTGCTCTTGATATCGAGGCAACAAAAGTGACACGTGATTTGGCCCAGGTGATCGCTGCAGTGGTTGTAATATTTGTGGTCGCTCAAGCAAGATTTACGAGTGCAGAAGGAGATCTACAGTGATGGAGTCTCTCAGTCTTGTCGAGCTTTTCTTATCAGCGCTGCGGTTTGCTGCGCCATTAATTCTCGCAGCGATTGCGGGTTTATACTCGGAGCGAAGTGGTGTGATCCAAATTGCGTTAGAAGGGTTTATGCTTTTTGGCGCGTTTGTTGGAGCAACGTCAGCGCACATGTTTGGTCATGGATTGACCGGATTATTTATGGCATCAGCCTTCGGGGTGATGGTTGGTGTGTTTTACGGAATATTGGTTTTAAAGCTGAAAGCAGATCAAATCGTTGCCGGAACGGCTATAAATATGCTCGCATGGGGCGGAATACCGGTCGTTAGTAAAATGCTTTTTGATGTAACCTCGAATACTCCAGCTTTGGAGGCTTCTGAGAGGCTTCCCCACTGGATGCCAATCGTGGTTGCCGTGACGATTGTTGCCGTGTCTTACGTTCTTATTCATAGAACACCCTTTGGACTATGGTTAACGGTGGCTGGTGAAAAGCCCGAAGCATTGCGTGCTGCTGGGGTAAGCCCGGCTGGCGTTCGCTGGATAGCTTTGATGATCTCTGGTGGAGTTGCTGCACTGGGCGGCGCGTTGCTCTCCATATCACTGGCCTCTAGCTATACGCGCAATATGACGGCTGGCCGAGGTTTCATGGCTTTGGCGGCGTTGATCTTGGGAAAATGGAAGCCGGTCCCGGCATGTATTGCCTGTTTACTATTCGGGGTGTGTGAAGTCGCGCAGTTGAAGTTGCAGGGTATTATGATCCCAGGATTTGGCGTCGTGCCCGTGCAATTGGTGCAGATATTACCATATGCCATCACGATGTTCCTGCTGGCCGGAGTTGTTGGCGAGAGTCGAGCGCCTGCAAAATTAGGGCAGAGCTAATTCCGACGTAGCATTCGCGTTTCTGGCGAGATTGATTAGAAGAGCTTTGCGAAATAGATAACCTGCGAATTCCCGTTGCCGTTATATGAATCCGAAGCATCCTCGTTCGCGATCGTGACTTTCGTTGATGAAAAACCTAGGTTTAGTCCCAACAAACTGTTGGGACTGATCATGTACGAGCCGGTCAATCCGATCGCAAAGCTTGAAATCTGTGCGTTTAGAGCATTGGATTCACTCTTTGTCTTGGAGTTTGAGGATCCGTTCAATCCATAATGGTACTCTCCAAATAAACCACCGCGGATTTTGTCGTTGATTCGAAACTGCGGTGAACCGTGAAAAACGGCAGAAAATTGTGTCATTTCGTAATCGATCTTAACCCCAGCGGTTGTGCCCGAGGATTGTAAGCTTTGATACTCTGCGCCCCCACCGGCTGCGAAAACAAATGATTTTGATGCAAGAATATCATGAGAGACTACAATGCCAGCAGAATATCCTGAGTCATTACGGTTGACCTCGCCAAGGCTAAGTGCACTTCTACCGAAACGGTAAAATATAGTTGTTGTCCCTTGCTTGAGTCTGCGGCTGATTGCTGCGATGCTTCGGCCTGCAGTTTGAGTGTGGGGAAACGAGACGACAGTGCCAGCCGGGAGTTTGTCAATCTCCCCCGTGACTTTGAACCATATTCCTGTTTTACGGTATTCAATCGCGGAGGCCGGCATGGCTAAGAGCGTTTCTTCAATCTGTATTTCGATCGGACTATTCAATGAAAATACGGGATGAAATCGCTCCTCTAATTTAATAAAGACATTTTCACCTGAGACTGAGCCCACAGTTCCACTGACAATACCCGAACGTGTTTGACCGCTGTTAAGCCATATTGGATCGTGAGTTATAAGGAGTTCGTCGCCTTGCTTTAAGTTGGTGATGGGCATTTTGGGTCGCAAATAGACGTTTCCATCAGATTCTACTTTGACGGTACCCGTCGTTTTTAATTGTCCTTCTATTACAATGAAAACAACATCGCCGGATGAAAACTTCTCTTCTTCAAGAAGTGATAGCAGAAACAGTGTCCCGGCAACATTTGCGCGCTTTATGGTTGCAGCTTTTGCACTTGGCGGAAGGCAAACCGTTGTCGCGAAAATGCAGAGGAATGCCAGAGTGGATAGGAGCTTGTTTCTAATTTTCGAAGATTCGTTCGTGTCCATAGACGTAACCATCCTAGAGTTGTAACTGACAGAGATGATTCGGATTGAGTCATAAAAAACTTAAAATCTGGCGTAGATCTCTTAGCCATCGATATACAGAAATCCCCCCAGATCTAGAGTCAATCTGGGGGGATTTGAGTATTTAGGAAAACAAACAAAAGATTGAAATTAGGAAAGCATTTCATCGCGTCCGGGGCCGGTTCCTACCCAGAGAATTCGGGTTCCCGTGTAACGCTCAATCGCCGCTAGATACTGCCTGGCATTATTTGGCAAATCACTTATTTTTCCAGATTTTGGAGTTTCATCTTTCCATCCTGGCAGGGTTACGTAGACAGGTTCACATTTTTCAAGAACTTCTGCGTCCCAGGGAAAGTCGTCAATCTCGCCAAGCTCGGGGTGCTTATACTTGACACAAATCTTCAGCTCGGAGAATCCAGATAAAATATCCATCTTGTTGATGATGACGCCGTCAAAGCCATTGACCGCAGCACTATAGCGAAATGCGACAGCATCAAACCAACCACATCTCCTTGGTCTGCCAGTTGTTGCTCCAAATTCATGTCCGCGTTTTGCTATTTCGGCGCCAATTTGATCGTTAAGTTCTGTCGGAAAAGGTCCGCTGCCAACTCTCGTGACATAGGCCTTGGCTATACCGTAAACCTTGGTGATCGATTTTGGCGAAAGTCCAATGCTGCTGCAAGCCCCAGCTGCTGCAGTGCTGCTGGATGTTACGAACGGATATGTGCCGTGGTCTAAGTCAAGCAGTGTCCCTTGAGCTCCCTCCAACAGAAGTCGTTTGCCCTCGGTGATCGCTTTTCTAAGTTTTGTTTCAACATCACACACAAATGGTCGTATGCTTTTTGCTGCGTTATGAAACTCATCCCACGTAGTTTTGTTGGCATCATAGTGGGTCTTAAACTCAGCGTCTGACTCCATCATGTCGCGCACCCAGGCGAGTCTTGCATCATCGAGCACATAGTGCCCCATGCGAAGTCCAGTACGGCTAGCCTTTTCCGAGTAAGTTGGTCCGATTCCCCGTTTGGTCGTACCGATCGGGTTTGCAGTCTTGGCCTCACGGGCTCCGTCGAGGTGGATGTGCCAAGGTGTAATCACATGAGCTCTTGCGCTGATCCACAGATTATCAGGTGTAATTTCAACTGTGCTCTGCATTTTTGAGATTTCACCGACGAGGCCAACGGGATGAATGACTACGCCTGCTGCCATTGCAGATACGAGTCCTTTTTGGAAAACTCCGCTCGGAATCTGGTGAAGCACATATTTAGTTCCGTTAATCCAGATGGTGTGTCCAGCGTTGTTACCGCCTTGGTAGCGAGCAACGACATCAGCCTTTTCTGCAAGGACATCGACCCACTTACCTTTTCCTTCGTCACCCCATTGGGCGCCAACGACCACTGTTACCTGGCTCATGGTTATTAGTCCTTTCAGCTGAAGTTTTGCGATCAACTTTAGGTTTAAATGTCTGGCCCTGATATTTCAAGGCGTTCCGCAGTCTGTGGACGGAAATTTTTAATCTCTTAACGCGCGGATGGTCTGCACAGATTTATAGAATACTGTTTAAAATATTAAATTCTTATAAAAAAGAACAATGGCATCGCAAACATTAAAAAATATTAAAATTTCACTCGAGTGCCTTGGTGTTTTTTACTATTGTTGGACCTCAAACAGTCGAAAGCTCAACCCAGGTCAGACAAGCTCAATAGAGATCATCGTCTGTGTCGTTGGTTGACGGGGAGAAAAAAGCGTGTCGATCGACCCCATTTATGCAATTTCTGCTTTGGATGGACGCTATGCTGATCAGTTGGAGGACGCTCGTCACATCGTTTCCGAGGGTGCGTTGATTCGCTACCGCCTCATGGTAGAGGCGTTGTGGTTGCTGCATATGGCAGAGATGACTCCCGCCTTTTTTACGATTAATGAATCTTCCAGGAAGTTTTTGTCCGAAATTGCCTCTGGGCGCGTAAACTCAGAGGCGGTGCGAGCCGTCAAAGACCTTGAAAAGAAAACCAATCATGACGTGAAGGCGGTCGAATACTGGCTGCGCGAGCAACTGGGGCGCTTTGATGCGTCCGATGCCGTGCTATCGCATGTTCACTTCTCTTGTACGAGCGAAGATATCAATAACATTGCTTATGCGCTTATGCTTCGCGACCTTCGAGAGACGGTATGCAAACCATGGATGACAAAGATTCAAACCTCCTTGCAGTCGATGGCGCTTCAGCTAAAGGATCAGCCTATGCTGTCTAGAACTCATGGACAGACGGCTTCACCAACAACCATGGGCAAGGAGTTGATGGTTACCGTTTGGCGACTAACGAGGCAGCAGAGAGCATTAGCGCGTCAGGAAGTCTTAGCTAAATTTAACGGAGCAGTCGGCAATTTTAATGCGCATTTAGCGGCCTGCCCAGATGTTGACTGGGTCGCCGTTAGCCAAGATTTTGTAACCCGCCGTCTAGGCCTTACTTGGAACCCCTTGACGACTCAAATCGAAAGCCATGATTCCTACGTAGAGTTCATGACGATCATTAAACATTATAACACCATTCTCGTAGACTTCTGCCGGGACATGTGGGGCTATATTTCTCTGGGATACTTTGCTCAAAAAGCCGTTGCAGGTGAAGTTGGTTCGTCGACTATGCCGCACAAGGTTAATCCCATTTATTTTGAAAATGCTGAAGGTAACCTTGGGGTCGCCGCAAGTTTGTTTGCACATTTTGCCGACAAATTGCCTATCAGTCGGTGGCAAAGAGACCTGTCTGATTCGACCGTGCTGCGCGTCACGGGCACCGCAGTTGGGCACTCGCTACTTGCTTGGAAAAGCTTGTTGAAAGGCCTTGATCGTGTAGCGGCCAACCCCGAGAGAATGCTTAGTGACCTAAAGGGTGCTTGGGAAGTTTTAGCTGAGCCTGTGCAAACAGTGATGAGAACCCATGGAGTCGTTGATGCTTATGAGCGCTTGAAGGCCTCTACCCGGGGGGCGCCTGTTGTGACGCGGGAGATGATTCACTCGGCCATTGATGCCTGTAACGAAATCCCAGAAAGTGAAAAAAAACGTATGAAAACTTGGACGCCCGAAACTTATATCGGACTTGCAAGTCAGCTGTGCACTCAATTTTCAAATCCAAGTTGAGTTTGTAGATTTAGAGACGAAAGGATGATGGTTCTGTGTCGAAAACATTGACTTTGATGACATTGGCAAAAAATCTCGGTGGCTCGGTTCATCGTCCGGACGGCGCCGTCGACGATATAGTGATCTCAGGGATTGCGCCGGTTGATAAAGCATCGAGCAACGAGATTACCTTTTTAATTAATCCGGAATATATGAAGTTTGCGTCCTCGACAAAAGCGGGTGCTGTGATCGTTGGTAGCGTAATCCCGGATTGTTCGCGACCGCAATTGATCCATGACAATCCCTACTGGGCATTTGCAACAACCTTTCAGATGTTTGCGCCTGTTCGCGCGGAGTCTGGGACCATTGATTCTCGCGCCTTCGTAGCCAGTGATGCCAAGATCGGAGCAAATGTTACGATTTACGCGGGCGCATATATCAGCGAAGGCTGTGTTGTTGGTGATAATACCGTTGTATTTCCCGGTGTCTTTTTGGGGCGACAGGTAACGGTTGGAGATGCCTGCGTCATACGTGCAAACGTTGTTGTTGAAGACGGTTGCCGTATTGGAAATCGCGTTTTAATTCACGCGAATACGACGATCGGTGCAGACGGCTTTGGGTTTGCTCCCGGGGCTAGCAGTATTGCGAAGATCCCTCAGGTGGGCATTGTCCGTATTGAAGACGATGTTGAAATTGGCGCCGGAACAACCATTGACCGCGCTGCAATGGGCGAGACATTGATCAGCAAAGGTTGTAAGCTGGATAGCAGCGTTCACGTAGCTCACAATGTTAAGCTGGGTGCTCACTCCATGATGTGTGGAGGAGCGTTCATTGCAGGCAGCGCCAAAATTGGCGAGTGGTGCGTCCTGGCAGGATCCACAAGCGTTAGTAACCACGTGGAGTTAGGCGACCGTGTGACAATTGGCGCGTTGGCCGGCGTGACCAAGTCGCTGAAGGAGCCAGGCGAATATATGGGTTTTCCTGCAGTTCCGGCGGGGCAATGGCGGCGAGAAGTGGCAGCTGTCAGGCGTCTGCAAAAGCTTGATGAAAGAGTTCGTAACCTAGAGGAAAAACTGGGAAAATGACCTGAAATATACTCGTGTCGAATGATTAAAGAAGAATTCTGTTTGGCCGATAAGCTAGGGATGGGTGGCCAGACGCTAGGAGCAATGATGCTAAGCAACAAGTCCATGAAATCTTTGATGACACTCGCGAGCGGCCTGAGCTTTTTGGGTCTGTCCTGTACGGCGATTGCCAAAAATAATCAGTCTGATGAAAAGCCCCCTCGTATAGCCTCCGCAAGTGCCATTGTTGTTTCAGTTCCCGTCGGTCAGGTCCTATTTGAGAAACAGGCTGATGACGTTCGCCCCGTGGCTAGCCTTTCAAAACTGATGAGTGCCATTGTCTTTATGGAACAATGTCGTCACGTTGATTTAGATGCGCTTCACCAGATGTCTCCGGAAAACAGGATGCTCGCTAAGGGTGGGGACAGAAGTCGGCTAACCACGAACTGGAGCTACTCTAATCGGGACCTGTTAAAGGCGGCATTGATGCGCAGCGATAACCGTGCGATGCCGGCTTTGATGCAATCGTGTGGGATGATCCTTCAAGAATTTGCTATGCATATGAATCGCAAAGCCATCGAGTTAGGTCTGAAAAACACAAGTTTTACAGAACCTAACGGCCTATCAAAGTATAATGTCTCGACCGCTCGTGAGTTCACAAAAGTTATTTTGGAAGCGTCACGATTTGAAGTCTTAAACCAGATCATGCAGACAAAAAAAGATGTGATCACTGGCTATAAAAACGGCCGGGCTCAACGTTTTCAGCTAGGTAATACCGATATTTTAATTGGCAGGAAGGGTGTGGACGTTATTGGTGCAAAGACCGGATACACGGATATTGCTCGTTACTGCTTCACAGTTCTTAACCGCCTGGTTGATAATTCTGCTGTGGCGATGGTCTTTTTAGGGGCCGAAGGGCGCAATACCCGCTTTGGAGACTTCTCGCGGGTCCACAAATGGCTGACGGACCGTGTCGGGAAGTATTTTGCCGAAGAGGGTCGCAGTCCAAACGATGGGACCTAAGGGGTCTTTTCAACCTTGCCGATCTTTTTAATGACTGGCTATTGTATCCGCCTGGGTATATATAGTTATAGATCTATTGGTAATTACTAACATCTTCGGGGATCATTGCCAGCTATGGGACCGATATCAAACTTTATTGAGCATCATTATCGACACTTCAACGCAGCGGCACTTCGCGACGCTGCGCGAGCTTACAACGCACATATTGCGTCAGGCCAAAAGATGATGGTCACTCTTGCCGGCGCCATGAGTACCGCTGAGCTTGGTTTGAGTCTTGCTGAAATGATCCGTCAGGGCAAAGTGCACGCCATTTCCTGTACCGGCGCCAACCTCGAAGAAGACATCTACAATCTGATTGCTCATGAGTTTTATGAGCGAGTTCCGAATTACCGAAATTTGAGTGATGAGGCTGAACAAGCGCTGCTTGATCGTCACCTCAACCGCGTGACCGATACTTGTATTCCCGAGGGTGAAGCAATCCGTCGTCTTGAAGGCGCAATCATGCAGGTTTGGCAGGAAGCTTCCGACAAGGGCGAAAGCTACTTCCCTCATGAATACATGTATCAAATCATCCGTCGTGGTTTGCTTAAGCAGTATTACCAAATTGACCCTAAAAACTCCTGGCTTGTAGCAGCCTGTGAAAAGAATCTGCCGATTATTGTTCCTGGGTGGGAAGACTCCACAACAGGAAACATCTTCGCTGGTCGTGTGATGGAGGGCAAGATCAAGCGCTCAGCTTTGAAAAGTGGTATCGATTACATGATTTATCTCTGTGATTACTACATTAAGAACTGCGGCGACACTGGTATCGGCTTCTTTCAAATTGGCGGCGGCATCGCTGGTGATTTCCCTATCTGTGTAGTGCCCATGATCGAGCAGGATATGGAGAAGGATGTTCCTAAATGGAGTTACTTCTGCCAAATCAGCGATTCGACAACTAGCTACGGCAGTTATTCTGGCGCTGTCCCCAATGAGAAAATCACGTGGGGCAAACTCTCGATCAATACGCCGCGCTTTATCGTAGAGTCGGACGCCTCAATTGTGGCGCCGTTGATGTTTGCCTATATTTTGGGATGGTAAACGAGCAAAATCCGCGTGGATTTTGGTTTGTGTCGTGATACCAATGAGGGCTCAATTGAGCCCTCATTTTTTTTGTCTGCAGTCAGGGAGTTCCCAGCATGCATATGTCGAGATCAGATCGAGATCATGGTTCTGTTGCTCATCAGTCAGAGCTTGATTGGTACAATAACGTCTACCAGGGCGATCGCACGCCGCAATTAACGGTGCGTGCGGTGGTGATGGGGTCGCTGCTCGGTGGTTTTATGTCGCTTTCAAACCTTTATGTCGGTTTGAAAACCGGTTGGGGTCTTGGGGTAGCTATTACTTCATGTATTTTATCGTTTGCGATTTGGAAAGCCTTACACACTCTTCTCCCTGGCATTTTCAGAACAGAAATGAGTATCCTTGAAAATAACTGTATGCAGTCCACGGCATCGTCTGCCGGATATTCGACCGGCGGCACGATGGTGTCTGCTATTGCTGCGTATCTGATGGTGACGGGAAGTCACATGCCGTGGCCGGTCCTTGCGATGTGGACATTATTTTTGGCTGCTCTAGGCGTGTTTATGGCTATTCCTTTAAAACGCCAAATGATCAACATTGAACAGCTGAAGTTTCCGAGTGGAATTGCGGCCGCAGAGACCTTGAAGAGTCTGCACGCCAAAGGTGCCGAGGCTAGTCGTAAGGCAAAAGCTTTAGGAGTGTCAGGCGCGATCGGTGCTCTTGTTGCATGGCTTCGCGATGCTGGAAGGCCGTTTGCGATACCCGGACACGTTGATATTCCGGGAGTGCTCCGAGGTTTTCCTTTGTCCAAGTGGACGATCAGCTTTGAAATGAGCACGATCATGATTGCCGCCGGCTCCATCATTGGCTGGCGTGTAGCTTGGTCCCTCATGCTGGGAGCCTGTCTCAATTATCTTATTCTTGCTCCTTGGATGGTTGAGCTTGGAGCCATCAACCCTGAAAAGCTTGGTTACCGCGCCATTGTGGGCTGGAGTACGTGGGCCGGCGCAAGTTTGATGGTGACAAGCGGTTTAACGGCGTTTGCCATGCAGTGGCGTACGGTTCTGCGAGCATTTTCTGGGCTAACGTCGATTTTTTCTGGAAATAAATCTTCAACCGATGATCCACTGACGGCTGTTGAAGTTCCGTCGCATTGGTTTGCGTTGGGAACCCTGCTATCAGGCGCCGGCTGTGTTTGGATTCTCTATACTTACTTTGACACAAGCGTTTGGATGGGCTGTCTCGCGGTTGCCCTGACCTTCTTCCTCGGTATTGTGGCTTGCCGCGCCACTGGCGAATCCGATGTGACACCGATTGGTGCCATGGGAAAGGTAACTCAGCTTTCCTTTGGTGCTCTTGCTCCTGCAAATGTTTCCGCAAACCTGATGACAGCTGCTGTGACGGCTGGAGCTGCAGGATCGTCAGCGGATCTTTTGACTGATTTGAAGAGTGGTTATTTGTTAGGTGCTAATCCACGTCGGCAATTTATCGCCCAGTTTTTGGGGATTTTTGCAGGGACGCTCGTAGTCGTTCCAGCGTTCTATCTACTCGTTCCCGATGCGGCATCACTCGGTACTGATCAATGGCCTGCACCCGCAGCGCAAAGCTGGAAGGCCGTGGCCGATCTGTTAGCAAAAGGTGTGAACGCGCTCCACCCGACTGCGCAAGTAGGCATTTTGGTCGGTGGTGTTGTGGGAATTTTGCTCCCACTGATTGAAACGTATGCGCCGTCCAAGGTGAAGCGTTTTGTACCATCTGCAACGGGTGTAGGTTTGTCAATGGTCATTCCGTTTTTCAACTCACTTGGCATGTTTATCGGAGCCCTCATAGCTCTAGCTTTGGAGAAATTTAAGCCAAAGGTAGCTAGTGACTATATCGTTCCCGTGGCGTCGGGCATCATTGCTGGTGAATCCATCATGGGCATTGTTGTTGCTTTGTTGACGGCACTTAAGGTTCTCTGAGTGAACGTGATGACAATAAGATATCTTCAATATTTCGTCATCATTGGCCTTGCTCTGCTATCTTTGCGAGGTCAAGGTGCCGAGCCCGCTCAGCCGGTGAGCGTTCAAGCAAGTTGCGATATCACTGGGCCTGATTTGAAAAGTTTCAAATCAGCGAGTGCTCAAGACTGTGGCCGAAGCTGCCAGGAACTTGGGGAATGTCGAGGCTGGTCCCATATTTCTGGATGGAATCGATGTTTCTTGAAAAAATCCGTCAAATCAAAAACCAATGTACGCATGTATGCTGGCCAGGTGGATCGTTCAGGAGAAGCTGCGAAGATTGCAATCGAGGGCTGGCAGAAAGACGACTCGGGAAAAGATTATAAGAGAGTTGCGCCAGTAAAGACCGCTGATGACTGCAAGAATGTCTGTCTTGGTGAATCTCAATGCAAAGCCTTTGTTTTCATAGAAGGCTATAGCGTTTGCTGGCTTAAGAAAACAACTGGTCGCTTTGCCGATAAGGTATTTTCCTGCGGGCTGTCGAGCCGATAAATTGTGTCATATGTGTTGTGATTGTTCATCAGTCATGAATCACCCAATCTCAATTGGTGGTTCTACCCATCACATGATCTAAATTGCAATCTTTTACCAACTGAAAACCTATTGCCTCGTAAGGCTCATTCAGGGATTGTCGGCATGGGGGGGGTCCATGATTCTGGCTCAAATATTTTCTCTGCGTACGTTAGTGGTGATCCTCTGGGCTGGGACCTTTTGGCTCACCGTGCCCTGTGAAAGCGGCGCTTATGAAGAAGGCCCGCGACCTATCATTTACGGGATAACCAGTGGCAACGGTTTTGCGTCCGGGGACCTGTTGGCAGCCATTAAACCTCTCTCAAAGCCAGTCTGGACTCGACTTGTTTTTGATGAAGGGATCTTGGCCGATGACTATAAGGCATCAACAAAAGCGATTCATGACATGTGCCCTGTCATGGGACTGGTCGCCGATAGCTCCACCATGAAGTCATACTCTGTCAGTGAACATCGTCAGCGCTACAAATCTTATCTAGACAAACTATCAGGCTTCGTTGATCTATGGGAGATCGGTAACGAGGTGAATGGATCTTGGACGGGCCCCACTGCGGAGGTTGTACTTAAGATCACGGATGCATTTAATCTCGCAAAATCTCGCCATGAAAAGACAGCTCTGACACTCTATTTTAACACTCCATGTGATCCATACTCGGAGCGGGAGATGTTTACATGGGCCAAGGCTCATATTAAGAGCCCGATGAAAGAACAGCTCGATTACGTTTGGATCTCTTACTACGAGGATGACTGTCCTGGACCGGATCCGGATTGGAACGATGTATTTAACAAACTGGGGGAGATCTTCCCCAAGTCAAAGCTAGGCTTTGGTGAGGTAGGCACAAATATCGCAGACCGCAAAGCGCAGGTTCTCAATCAATACTATTCATTGAGTCAACCTGGCAGGATCACCCACCCGCGTTTTGTGGGTGGGTATTTCTATTGGTACTTTTTTGAGGATATGGTCCCCGAGACAAAGCCTTTGTGGTCGGTGTTCAATAATTTACTGAAATCGCTGCCCTAACGTTATCAATTTTCTTCGAGATCGTGCTCTGGGCTTTTGACTCTGAGGAGATCTCCCACTTCAAGTGGCGTATCTAATGTCATCAGGTAGTCGTAACCAGGCTTGGTGTCGGGCTGTGCTTGGTTATTGGTAGGATTAGCTAAATCAAGCGCCTGAACTTTAATTTTTGTAGTGACACCTGGCCGAACCGCCTCAATTTCTTGCCCTGAGACAAACTTGTTGCGAGCTGTCACCAGGTAGTGGCCAGGGCTGATGACATCTTTTACAACACCAGCCAAGACATGGTTTTCATCGCTTTTGCCGTCAAGACGCTGTGCATGGCGGTCCAGCTTGCCAAAGAAAAATCCTGTCGTGTAGCCACGGTGGCGGTAGGTTTCAAGCTCTTCGATCCAATTTGGATCAACGGTGAACTGACCGGTTTTGTACTGGTCGACGGCGGCTCGGTAAACATTTGTGGTCGTGGCTCCGTATAGGATCCCGCGGTTTCGACCCTCGATTTTCAATCCGGAAACACCAGCCTCGATGATTTTATCAAGGAAGTCGATCGTGCACAGGTCTTTGGAATTGTACATGTAGTTTCCAGTCTCATCTTCATAGACCGGGTAGTAGACGCCAGGGCGCTTTTCTTCCACGAGTGCATATTTCCAGCGACAGCTGTTGGCACACATGCCGTGATTGGAGTCCCGCTGCGTCATGTAGCTCGACATCGTGCATCGTCCCGAATAGGTCATGCACATAGCGCCGTGAACGAATACTTCAAGTTCCAGTTCTGGGACTTTATCTTTAATCGCTTTGATCTCATCAAGGCCAAGCTCTCGCGCCAAGACAACGCGCTTTGCTCCCATCTGATGAAATGTTTTTGCTGTCATCCAGTTTGCGGTGCTCGCCTGCGTGGAAACATGGATTGGCAAGTTTGAGTGTTCTTTGACAAGTGACATGATGCCGATGTCGGCGACAATGACGGCGTCGACTTTGATACTTTCGAGAAATTTGATGAAATTTGGTAGGCCCTTAACATCGCGGTTATGGGCGATGATGTTGAGGGTCACGTAGACGCGTTTTCCAAGAGAGTGCGCATATTGAACCCCTTCGCCGAGTGTCTCCATCGAGAAGTTTGCTGAACCAGCGCGTAAGTTAAACGCTTTTCCACCGAGATAAGCGGCATCAGCACCGTAACGCAGAACAGTTTTTAGTTTTTCAAGGTTGCCCGCTGGGGCTAGAAGCTCGATGCCGTGATTCATCGGGGAAATCTCCGTAAGTTCATTGAGTTGCAGGGTATACAGTCTGGCGAATATTTGTGCAACCGTCTTGCGCGTCTTGAGCTATAATCAATGTAAAAACAGCAAGTTATAACAAAAACCCCAGTCGGGAGGGTTGACAAAATAGCAAAGAGATCCAAAAATTTTATTTTAAGTCAATCATCCGGCGCGTTTATGTCACAAGGAGGCGATCATGATTAGCGTTTCCGGTCTTGTACGGGACTTTGGCGGGTTCAGGGCGGTGAAGGGCATCAGCTTTGAAGTACCTAAGGGTCAGATTTTGGGTTTTTTGGGACCTAACGGTGCGGGTAAATCCACCACGATGAAGATGCTGACCTGTTTCATCGAACCCACAAGTGGGACTGCCACTGTCGGTGGCAAAGATATTGTTAAAGACTCCATCGCAGTCAGAAAGCAAATTGGCTACTTACCTGAGAGTGCTCCGTCTTACGGAGAGATGACGGTAGTGGAGTTTCTAAGTTTTATTGCAGAAGTTCGTGGGATGTTTGGCGCGTCAGCATTGAAAGCTGCCGAGGCTATGCGAGAAACTTGTGATTTGGCAGCTGTATGGGATCAACCGATCGAAACTTTGTCGAAAGGCTACCGGCAGCGTGTTGGTTTTGCGCAGGCTCTCATCCACGACCCGCCTGTGCTTATTTTGGATGAGCCAACAGATGGACTGGATCCAAATCAAAAGCACGAAGTCCGCAAACTGATAAAGAGCATGGCCAGTAACAAAACTATTATCCTTTCCACGCACATTCTCGAAGAAGTTGACGCAATTTGTGAACGTGCAGTCATCATTGCCAATGGATCTATTGTGGCTGATGCAACGCCAGGGGCCCTGCGTGAACGTAGCCGCTTCCACAACGCGGTCACCATGAAGGTAGCTCCAAGCGATCTTGAAACGGCCCAGGCGATGCTATCAGGCATCGGTGGGATCGGCAATGTTGAGGTGTTGGGCGGTGACCGTTCGACAATCAGAGTGTTCCCGAAAAAGGGCGAATCCATCGCTTTGAAGATCTCAGAGCTTTCCAAGCAGCGTAATCTTGACATTGAACAGCTTCAAGTGGAGCAGGGACGCCTTGATGAGGTTTTTAGATCTGTAACCAAACCTGAAGCGACGAAAAGCTTGGATTGATGGGAGGTTCACATGGAAAATTTCAAGCCGCTATTTAAGCGTGAGTTTTTTGCATACTTTAGGTCACCTGTTGCTTATGTGTTTATAGTCATTTTTTTATTAGCATCAGTTGGATGCACATTCTTTTTAGGTGGGTTGTTTGAAAGTGATCAGGCCTCGCTTGATCCGTTCTTTAACTACTTGCCGTGGCTATTTCTTGTGTTCGTGCCGGCAGTTGGCATGCGCCTTTGGGCCGAGGAGCGGCGAAGCGGGACGATCGAGATTCTATTTACGCTTCCCGTGACTATGACAGAGGCTGTGCTTTCAAAATTTCTGGCAGGCTGGGCGTTTCTTGCAGTGGCCCTTTTTCTGACATTTCCACTTTGGTTGACCGTTAATTATCTTGGTAACCCTGACAATGGAGTCATCTTTGCGGGTTATATAGGGTCTCTTCTGATGGCCGGAGCTTATCTCGCGGTTTCCTGTTTTACGTCGTCGTTGTCGAAAAACCAGGTCATAAGTTTCGTTCTCGGAGTGGTGATCTGCTTTGTCCTGGTTTTGCTCGGATGGGGCGTATTCACAGATTTGATGGCTAGCATCTTTCCATCGTGGTTGATCGATGTCGTCGCCGATGCTGGATTTATTACGCATTTTCAGTCGATCAGCCGAGGCCTTCTGGATAGCCGTGACATTATTTATTTCCTTTCCGCCATCACAGTTGGATTGGCTCTCAACACGATGACATTAAATGCCCGTAAGGCTAGCTAAAGGGGGAGCAAGATGAACCGATTCAAGCAATTTACATCAACCGCCTCTGGCGTTTTAGTTTTGATCCTGGCTATTGTCAGTCTTAATTTTATAGCCTCGAAAATTAATTTTCGTTTTGATTTGACCCAAGACAAGGTGTTCAGCCTAAGCGACGGCACGAGAAGCCTCATTGGCAAATTGGACCGAGATGTTACGATGAAGCTCTTTTTTTCTCGCTCATTAAAAGAATTACCAGTCCCGGTTAAGACCTATGCAACGCGCGTAGAAGAAATTTTGCAGGAGTATAAAGCCGCAAGTAAGGGGCGTATTTCGATTGAAGTGATCGACCCTAAGCCAGATACAGACGATGAAGAATGGGCGCAAAAGTATGGAATCACCGGCGTGCGATTGCCTAAGGGTGACCAGATGTTTTTTGGTCTGGTGTTTTTGATCGGCACGCAAGAAATGGCGATTCCCTATCTTGACCCTCGTCGCGAGGAGTTTCTCGAGTATGACATTGCTGAAGCGCTCATGAGCAAGGTTAAGAAAGACAGCGTTGCTGTCGGAGTTATGAGCTCGCTCACGGTCATCGGTAGCCCCAGTCCGGTGATGGGACCCCATGGCCCCATTGATGAAACATGGGCTGTTGTTAACGATCTAAGACGCAATTTTCAGGTGAGCAAAGTTGAAGCTGACGCGAAAGAAATTCCATCTAGCCTCAAGGTTTTGATTGTACTGCACCCTAAAGAGCTTCCAGAGCCTACTCTTTACGCGATTGATCAGTTTGTGATGAATGGCGGTAAGTTGATCGTCGCTGTTGATCCTATGTCACGAACTGATTTACAGCTTAATGCTAATGCGCAGAAGACGCCAAACCAGATGCCAAAGATAGGCAGTGACCTGGAAAAATTGTTAGCGGCATGGGATGTGGAGTACGACAAGAATGTTCTTGTTGGTGATCAGTCCCTTGCAACCCAGATCAATGCTGGTGGACAGACGATTCGCTATCCGTTTTTTATGACGATCAATGAAAGCCTGTTGTCACGGCAGTCTGTCATAACAGGGAAACTAAAGTCGATGTTGATTGCTGAGGGTGGCACAGTCGCTCATAAAGCTGGCGCAACCTCGAAATTTGAACCCTTGATCCAGTTGTCAAAAGATAGCGGGACCGCTAGCGCAACGTCGGCTTTATACACAAACCCGATCGATCTTTCTCGCTCATTAAAGCCTGATAGTAAAGACCGATATTTAGCTGCCGCGGTGACCGGTCGGTTTAAGTCTGCGTTTTCTTCGGGTGCCCCTTCCGGGGCCTCTAGTGGAGCCAAACATAAACCAGAAGCTGACGCCGACAACACCGTGGTTGTTATTGCCGATGTGGATTTGTTTTATGATCAGAATGCCGTGGATAAATTTCGATTTGGCCCTCAGATCATGATTCGTCCTCGCAATGATAACTTAAACTTCTTGGTGAATGCCGTTGATTATCTGGGTGGTAGCGAAGATTTGATTGCTATTCGGTCTAAGGGCCGCATCGCACGACCTTTCACTCGTGTAGCGGAGATTCAAAAAGAGGCGCAAAAGCGTTGGCAGGCAGAAGAGGAATCGTTGACTCAGCAGATCAACGATTTGCAAAGAAAGCTCAATGAGATGCAAGCCCAGCGTACCGATGGTAATCGTTTTGCCTTGAATGCCCAGCAGCAGGCAGAGATTTCAAAGTTTCGTGAGGATGAACGACGTTTTAAGAAACAGCGTCGAGAGGTCCGTAAAAATCTACGTGATGACATTGAGCAGCTTGGCAGACGGCTGATTGCAGTGAATATGCTATTTGTCCCAATAGCTGCAACCGGGCTCGGGATGTCGGTATTTTATCGCCGCTCACGTCGCTATCATTTAACGAAGAAGGGGGAGCGTACATGAATAAGAAGATTCTTCTAGGCACGACTGTTCTCATTTCTGTGGCTGCAGCGCTGGCGTTGTCAGACAAGCTGGCCAACAGCCGTGACGAGCGAATTGGCAGGCCAATGGCAACTATAGCCTCGCTTCTGGGCATGGACGCTATCCGTATTGCCAAGGGCGACAAAGAGCTGCTACTGGTTACAGATAAAGATAGCGTTTGGCGAATGGGATCAGACACCGGATTTCCTGCAGACGCGGCGAAGGTCGGTCGGCTCATTGATGACCTCACAAGGTCCGATGTTCAGATGTTGGTGTCAGAGGCAAAAGAGCCTTCAGAGTCATTTGGTTTAGCCACCGCCACCGAAGTGACGCTACGCAAGGCAGGCTCTGATGTTTTGAGTTTAAAGCTTGCAGACCAACGGGACCGCGGAGGTCAGTTCATTGCGTTTGGCCGTGATCATCGTGTCTATCTTATTAATCAGCCCTTGGCTATTGTACCTGAGGAGTCTTCATGGGAGTTGAAGCGGCTCCTCAATGTGTCAGCTAATCAAATTCAGAGGCTTGAGTTTAAGCCAGCTGCGGCAAGCGGAAAGAAAGAAGTCGTTCTTCTTCGTAACAAGGCTGAAGACGCCGTTAAAATTGAGACGTTGCCAACGGGTGCGAAAGAGTCGTCTCAGATTAGATCCCATGAAGGCATCCTGTCTGCAGTTGATTATACAAAGCGTGAAGTGGGTTCATCGCCCGATGCGCAAAAAGCGATGGCTAAACCCTCAGTGCTCATGGCGACGTTGTTTGATGGACGTAGCTTTGAAGTTAAGGTTGGGTCAATAGGGGATGCCTCCAAACGCTACTTTATCTCGATAGTGGCAAAATCTGGCCAGCAAACCCCTTCTAAGGAAGCTCAGGAGATCGATTGGCTCAATTCAGTCATGCAAAGTCATACTTTTGAGGTGTCTTCCATGGTTGCAGAACGCTTCTTTAAGGGCTTAGATGACATGTTGGAGAAAAAAGGATCAAAGAGCTGACGTGATGTGGGAACATCTCTAAATCTTAAACTCTTTGCCACTCACGTAGCCCCAGATATTGCCAAAAAAGCTGACGCGCCGGTTTTCAATCGTGATGCCGGCGCCGTCACTGACGGCGTAGATGGGGTATTTCAATTTAAGACTTTGTTTTTTGAGTTCTCTTATGTACTCGGGCTCATGGGTGAAATGAGGAAAGAACTCAAACTTGACGAGCCCTAGGGCATCGAAATTGCGAAGTCCCACGGCGTTTTCGTCGCGGTCAAATTTCGGGAAGCTGGCGCAGTTGATGGTCGGCGTCATGATGATGGAGCCAGCAGAAAGTCCGGCCAACACACCACCTCTTGCGACGAATTGCGTTAAAAGACGGTCAAAATGATTTCTGCGGATTGATTTCAAAAAATAATACGTGTTGCCGCCGCTTAGATAGATCATGTCGGCTGTTTTTACAATTTTTTCAGCATCCCGGAGTGAATACGGTCGATCTATATTAAATTGAAGAATGTTTTTTACACCATATTCCGCGTAGGTCTCTTTGACATACTCGTATTCAAAGTCGGGGACATGATTGGCAGAGGGAATGAAGACGATTCGGGGATTTTTCCTTCCCGTCATACGCATAGCGGCAGCGTCGATAGGTGCATTAGCCTCGGCGTAACCGCTGTAGAGTACCAGTTTCATGAATGATTAGAGTCCGTGGCGCATTTCGTAGACGACGCGACCAAGTGCTTTCAAAATTGTCTCTGGCTTGCCAGAGAGCTTTTTCTGAGCGATGGTGGAGCGAACCACTCCTTTAATTTTCACCTCAGGGACCCTCACCTGGTCATTGATAAAGTTTGCGATAACGTCAAACAAGTCTTTGCGTTCAAGCTTTTTGCGCACTTTGATGAGGCGATCGCCCACATTGCAGATCGCGTCACCCGTAATCCTGTCGCTTCGGTTTGTGATCGCAGAGCGGGCGGCCATGCGGCCCACAAGATTTTCACGCTTGGAGTCAGTTAATTTTGCGCACGATTCGATCAAATCCATGTAACTATGCTGGAATCGCTCAGACCATATACGACGCACCAGAGTTGGGCGGGCATCGTTGCTTTCGCAATAAGTTGAGGCAATATGTGCCATAAATGTTTTTGTCGGCATTAGCTTCCAAGTTGTGCTTAAGTGCGCAGGAAGCTCGCGCAGGATGTCACGCATCGAATATAGTGCGTCTTTAGTGATGCCATCAGCCACCCGGTAGTGCTGTTTTTGTTTGGTCTTCCGCTCCCACCAACGGAACATGCGCTCAAAATGAGTGACCTGACGAGAGCGTTTTGCAAGGAGCAGTTCGGCCTCGTGCTTACTAAATCCTGTTTTTTCCAGGAGCATACGACGTCTGGCCTGGGTGAAGGTCAAATCAAAGCGTCTGACTTCAGGGTGGTTACGGAATCGATTGATTTCGATTTTTTTGCCCGTGTTGAGGAAATGCTCTATCTGCGCGAACGTTTGTACGATGTAACGTGCTTGAGCTCGCTGTTCAGGTATGCTAGTGGACCAGCGCTCGACATCGTCAAATTTGTACTCGTGGTGATACAGACCAAATTGACGGATTGATCCGTAGTCGATAATGCCGCCATTTGCGAGGACATTATCCCCGTCCCACGCAAGCCAGCAGAAAATGTATTCGTTTTCAAAACGAGCAGCCATTTCCCCAAATGTATTACTGATTTGGGCTAATAGTCGCTTATAACGGTTTTCACCTTTTGCCAGAGGTTTCCAGTCACCATTTTCAATCTCGCGATTGATAAAGAAATCCACCGCGGCCTTAAGGCGTTGAAGGTTTCCTTGTTTCAAGTGATTAAAGAAATGACTGGGTCGTAATAGGTTCGTTCCCGCACGAACGTTAATACTCAAATTGCCAGGGAATTCGATCACACATAAAATCCGCTCGGTCGGTGTCCCATTCTTATGCATGATTTCAGAGAAAATGGCTCCCGTCACACCATCGTCCAAATCGCTATAACCGCAGCCATAGCTGACGCTAGGGTCACCAGTTTGGAAGAATTTTTTGAAGATATGAGTCGCTGGACTTAGGCATGTTGCGCCTGTTCCGCAGCTTGTAATATCCCAGGTTTTACCATTTCCGCGCCATACACCATTCCACAGGCTTCGGCCGTCGCCGCTGGTAATGCCGGTCTTGCCGGGGTGCTGCAGTTGAAGATACCTTGTTGCCATGTAGTGGTAAGGCTTGATTTCGTTTTGGGGGATTTTTACGCCGTTAATCAAGTCGTATTCGTTGATAATTTGAATCGCGAACGTTTCGAGAACCTGGGCTTCTAATTGCGGATTGATTACCTGTGGGTGATCGAACGGGAGAAGTCCCATTTCTTTTGCTAGGTCGAAGTTGAACCAAGCTATTTTACCATTCTTACGCTGGCGTGCTCGGTAGAGTACATGAGATCCTGGGACTTCCGTTTGCCATGGGTGACGTCCATCAATGGTTGCAAAACCAGAGTAATCGTAGGTCGTGCGACTTAAATCCCTCGCGCTTTGATGGCGAACCGTCATTTTCAGGGCACCTCCTCATTGTTCATCTTTGTCACTATTCGGATGAAGGCTGTAAGACTTTAGCCTTTATGGGGGGTTGCAGGGGTTGGTGGTCATAGGCAAAAATTGACCAAGATCATGGAAGGCCTGTTGCGCAGTGTTTTCAGGCTTTTATGTGAATTTTTAAGGCAGCATGGTCATGATATTTTATTTGTTCGCGGTTGCGTGTTAGCGTCTATTTTGGGTTCAATAGCGAGGACATGGTCGCTATTGGCGCTGACCAGGCTTGTGTAATGGAAGCCATAAAAGGTAGGAGAGACGTTATGGGTGTTAAGATATCGGGAGCATATCTGGGGGGCCTCGCCATGGAGATGACGCACGAGTTGTCTTCAACCAAGTTAGTAACGGATCCCCCGCTAGACAATGGCGGAGAAGGAAGAAGTTTTTCTCCAACTGATTTGGTAGCGACGGCCGTTGGATCATGCATGATGAGTGTCATGGCGATCCATGCCCGTAAACATAAAATTAGTCTAAATGGCATGGTTTGTCACATTGAAAAGCATATGAGCCAAGATTTGCCAAGACGCATCAGCGCTCTTGATGTAGTGATAAGAATGCCAAAGCATCTTGCGGAATCTCAGCGTCAAGAGCTTGAAGCGATTGGTAACAGCTGTCCTGTCATTCAAAGTATTAGCCCCGCTATTACATTAAATAAAAAATATGTATATGAGGCGTAACCATGATTAAGGCTGGGGCTCGCGTTGGCTCTCTCGAAGAAGCTTTTGCACTAATTTCGTCGGGATCTACAGTTGTCACGTCGATGGCGGCAGCTGAACCACAGTTGTTCTGGTCGAATTTTCATACCCACGCCAGGGATCATCGAGATTTGCGGGTGTTCTGTGCCAATCCCAGTCGCCCTTGGCCATGCATCGCAGATGATTCGATGCGGGAGCATGTGGAATTTATTGTCATGTTCATGACGGGCGCCATTCGCAAGCTTCAGGGAAGAGGTTTTGTTCATTACATGCCCCAGCATCTGTCTCGGTGGGCTCAGAACCTCAAAGAACGGACTGGCGGGATTGATGTGTTCTGGGGGTCATGTTCTCCACCCGACAAGCGCGGATTTTTAAGCTTGGGTACCTCCAATTGTTATGAGTCTGAGGTTTTGCGTGCGGCGCGTCACGTTGTTCTTGAGGTTAATCCAGCAATGCCGCCCACATTTGGTGGTACAGAAGTTGCGCTCGACGAGGTCGACCTGCTAGTTGAGTCAGATAATCCATTGCCTGAGGTTGCACCAGCCGCCTTTGGCGCGCTTGAAGAAAAAATAGCCTCTTTTGTAGTTGATCTTATTCCCGATGGCGCCACATTACAGCTCGGTATCGGAGGCATTCCCAATGCCGTTGGCAAGCACCTGAAAGGCAAAAAGAATCTTGGCGTACACACTGAAATGATCAATGACGCGTTTATGGATCTTTATATGAACGGGGTCATTACTGGCCGCGAGAAAACGATATGGCCCAGAAAAATTATTGGTGCTTTTGCCTATGGAAGTCGTGCGCTCTATGATTTTGTGAAAGAAAATCCGATTGTCGAAATTCATCCAGCGTCTGTGGTTAATGATCCCTACCGGATTGGCCGTAATCACAAGATGATTTCCCTTAACTCTGCTGTCGAAGTTGATTTGACGGGGCAGGTTTGCAGTGAGTCTGTTGGTCATGTTGAATTGAGCGGCGTTGGCGGTGCTTTTGATACTCACGTAGGAGCTCAGAGAAGCAATGGCGGTCGCGGTATCATTGCTTTGGCATCAACAATGAAAAATGGAACGCGCAGCAAAATTGTCAGCACTCTGCAAGCGGGAGCGAAAGTTAGTATATCGCGTAACGATGTCGACACGATTGTTACCGAACACGGGGTCGCCCAGCTCAAGGGCAAAACTGTACCAGAACGCATCAAACAAATGATTCAAATTGCACATCCTCAGTTCAGGGAAAGCCTTCTGCAGGAAGCGCGTCAATTATCATACATTTGATTCGCAGCTAGTCTTTTAACGCTTTGACAGCGATTTCTACCAAAGACTCAATTGAGTGCATTGGAGCAACCACGATCTTATCAAAATGCCCCTCGGCAAATGACGCCGTTGTTTGACCTATGCAGCAAGCTGTCAGTTCCTGGCGAAGACGATTTTCAGACGGGTTTAGTGACCGAGCAAACCCGTCGATGGCCGACGGACTTGCAAAACAGACGACACCCTCTAGAGATTGTATGTAACGTTCAATGTCATCATCATCAGGCATTTTGCCATGTGGAAGATGCAGGGCTTTTTCTGTGGCGTAGACCGCCAACGGCTCAACGTGAATGTCGTAGCGACTGAGATGGCCCGCGATGTCAAAGCTTGGCTCTTTTGAACATGGCCATGCAACGTCTGTTCCCGGTCTTAGATTTTGCGCCATCCACTCAGTTATCTGTTCGGCATTTGTCACGCCCGTTGGAACCTCGGCATTGATCTTAAAGGCCTTCAGAGCCTCCTTGGTACCAGGGCCAACGGCTAAGACGCCCTCGCTCGATCGCATTAGATTAAACAGGGCTGGATGGCGAGCCGCGTAACGTACCGCGTTACCGCTCGTAAAAATAAAAATTTGGGGTTTTCGTTTCGGAAATTTAACGGTCAATCCCGTCATGGCAATGCATGGCAGGTGCAGCACGTCGACATCCGTGGCATCCAGAATCGGTTTGTCATGATCCCAATCGTCGGCAGACCTTGTCCAGATCAATAGCGCCATGGGCAATTAGCTCCGTACCATCGACTACTCGTTTTATAATTTGCGAAACAATTCATTATGCAACGGTCCTCATTAACCTTCAAATCCGAACTTGAAGACCCAGAGATGCAAGAACGTCGTTTGCGCCATTTTTACGCAGACCTTCAATCAAGGTATCTTCTGCTACCTTGGCTAGATTTGTTGTGGTTATCGAGATCTTGCACTCTGCTCTAGCCAAGGAGGCACCATCTGCTGCTAACACAATTGCGCGGGCCATTAGATGTTGCTGCGCCTCTGAGTCCATTGTGACAAGGCATCCGAATGGCATTGTGCAATCTCCCCCAAGCCGCGCTAAGACCGAACGTTCAATGTCAACGGCAAGCCTCGTTTGAGAGCATTGCAGTTTCGACGCAAGAGCAAGGGCAGGGCCATCAGCCAGGGTTTCGATCGCCAAGGCGCCCTGTCCCGCGCAGGGGATAAACCAGGATGGGTCCAATCGAAACGCGGGTAGGGACGTCAGCCCGAGGCGTTCCAAGGAGGCCTCAGCCAGAATAATGCCGTCCCATGTGACCTCGGATTCAAGTTTCTTTAATCTTGTATCCACATTGCCACGGATAGGAATCGTTTTGATTTCAGGACAATCTGCTTTCAAAATAGCTTGCCGACGTAAGCTCGATGTTGCAAGCGTCAGAGGGCCTAGCTTCCGCAGGTTTTGTGCATTCAAAACTTGCCTGTGGGCTAATCCATGTTTTTCGGCAATCCCAGAGCGAAAAACGATAACATCTGCAGATTCGTGGCGTTTTAAAACTGCAGCCAAGGAAAAACCTGAGGGTATTTTGGCTGGCATATCCTTTAGGCTGTGAACGGCAAGGTGTGCGGCGCCTTTGCTCATAGCTTCTTCAAGTTCCTTGATAAAAAGCCCTTTACCACCGATCTCATGTAAAAAACGATCTTGAACAATATCACCGGTGGTTTTCCAAGTTTGAATGCTCACATCCGCACCTAACTTACGGATGAGCTCAGCCACGTAATTCGCCTGCCAGAGTGCCAGCGTGCTCCCTCTTGATGCCAATATGAATGACTGCTTCATTTGCTCGGACGATTGAGTGGAGTGGGTCATGGGCGGCTGTCCTTGCCGAAGATAGACTGCAAAGCTTGACTGATGTCTCGAGCTTCCTCTGGTGAGGCCTTTTTTAAAGATTGCGCGATATCACCAGTAACTCTCGAAGAGACCGCTTCCACAAAGCCGTCAATAGCCTCTCGCTGCTTATCGGAGAGGTTGGCAAAAATGTCTTTGCTAAAGGTTTTTGCAGCCTCGCGAGTGATGAGGTCACTCATATAGCGAGCCGAATCGGAAATAACGGGAGCAACTTCTCGATGGGTCAACCATTCTGCGAAGGACTCCACACCTGAGCTTAAAATATCACTGGCCTGTTTCAGAGCGTCTTTTCTTTTTTCGAGGTGCGCATCAACGACAGACTTAAGATCATCAATGTCGAACAAATATGCTTCAGAAACACCAGCAACAGATGGATGGATGTCTCGCGGTAAAGCGATATCGATGAGAAACAGTGGCTTGTCACTGCGCTCTTCCACGGCCTTTTGCACCATCGCGGCATCCACAAGATAGCCGGGGGAGCTGGTCGCGCTGATTACGACATCGGCACGGGCTATCAAATGCGGCAAACTATCCAGGCTATGATGTTCTCCAACGCCAAGGTGCTCCGTCAGCTCAAAGGCCTTTTGACGGCTTCGATTAGCAATAACGAGAGACCTCGGTTTATAGGTGGCAATATATTCTGCTGCGACCCGCGCCATCTCTCCTGCGCCGATAATCAAAAAATTGAGCGTTGATAAGTCATTAGACGCTCGTTTTGCTAAATCTACGGCAGCGTGGGAGATGCTGACTCGATGACGTCCTATTTCTGTGTTTGTGCGAATGTTTTTTGCCGTAGCGAGTGCTGCTTGGGACAATCTGTCAAGCATCGGGCCAAAAGTTCCAGAGCTTTTAGCAAGATTCATGGCGTCTTTGAATTGTCCTGTGATTTGGGTTTCACCTGGGACAAGAGAGTCCAAACTCGATGCAACCTTAAATGTGTGACGAATCGCATCAAGACCTGTCAGCGTGTAAACCGGATAGGGATCCGTTTGATAAATCACCGCCTGGCGGTTGCCAGCGATTTCATGAACGGCAGCGTAAATTTCCCTTAACGCTGTTTGACCTGCAGCGTGGTCCCCTGCGAGGACGCCAAACACCTCGCAGCGATTGCATGTCGACAAAACCGCCAGTTCTTTGAGGGAGAAGCGTTTTGCTGCTGTTGCGAGAACTGCGGAAATTTGATCGGGACTTAAATAAAAAGACTCGCGCGTACTGATTGGGGCGGTTCTATGATTATTGCCAACGCAAAAAAACAGAAATGGCTGTTGATCGGGCATAGATTTAATTTGGGTGACGTTCATAGAGGTCTCCACGGCGCCACAAAAATCAAACCAAACCAACTTACAGCCAGCAAGGCAAAGCCGATTAAACTCAGCCTCGCCACGCGCTGCGGCCGATAACTTAGGATACCCTTGAGTGCTAAGATGGAGAGGTACCATAGCCACACGAAGACGGCCCAAATTACCTTGGGCATAATATTCATTTCACTGGGAACTGACCCAACTAGAAAGTACAAAGCACCACTAACAAGTCCCAAACTGATGAAGGCAAAGCCAATCCAAAGAGCAATGTTCAGCGCATTGGTTAAATTTGAAATCGCAGGAAAGCTTTGCGGCAGATCATTTAACTGCCGTTTTTTTAATTTTTTATCGAGCCAGATAAAGAGCAAACTGATACCGCAGGCCACAACGGCAAAAGACTGACCGATGATAGCTGATGCCACGTGTATCCTCATGGCAGGCCCCATGTCGTGGCTAACTGATGGGGATGACATTGGACTAAAAAAAATGCCGTACATCAAAGTAAGCGCAACGACAGGAGCAGTAAACGCTCCAACGATTTCCAACTGCCAAACAAACCAGCTGATAATTGTTGCCCAACAAACGGCCGAGGCAAAAAGATAGGAGCTGGTTTGGGTTTTCAAGGCAAGCACGGTCGCAGACAAGGTTCCGATTAAAAACATCAAATAACCGAGACGCGAAAAAAGTCGATGCTTGCGGGTTTCTTTAAAGCCTAAGGCCAACAGACCAGAGGCCACAAGAAATGCAGCTAAAGAAACCACTGAAAATACTGCCGATTCGTTCATTTAGTCCCTGGGCCCGGTTCCAATTAATTGGGCTTTAATTTCGAGGCCCAAGTATGTAAGGAGTGGCATTAGATCGCAATAAAAAGTATATAGAATCCTACTGTATTAATGGGTCCAGGGCAGCGCGCTTTGGCTACATAAAAAGCAGCAGGACATCATGCAACTGTCTGAAATCAAAGAGTATTGCTATTCCGCTGGGCTTTGGCAGCCTGGCAGTTGGCGCCATTTTTCGGCGTCTCAGCAGCCCGATTGGGTTGATCAGGCGTCTTTAGCCGCTGTGACTGAGCAGCTCGGCAAGCTGCCAGGCTTGGTTGGCGCCCGGGAAATTGAAGCTCTTAAGGGGCAGGTCGCTGAGGCTGGTCTAGGCCGGCGTTTTATTCTCCAAGCAGGAGATTGCGCAGAGCGCTTTCAGGATTGTCGTGAGGATGTGATTGCCGACAAGATGCGCATCATCTTGCAGATGGCTTTAGTTATTGGTTTTGCTGGACGACGTCCCGTTGTCCCTGTGGGGCGCATGGCAGGTCAGTATGCCAAGCCGCGCAGTGAGCCCTATGAGCGTTTACCAAATGGAGCGATGATTCCCATCTTTCGCGGGGAATCGGTGAATTCATTTGGAACGGACTTAAAGTCGCGTCAGTCAGATCCACTGCGATTACTTCAAGCTTATCATTGTTCCAGTGCGACGTTGAATTTCATTCGAACACTGATGGGCAATGGGTTCGGCGCCATGCACAATCTTGATTCGTGGGATCTCGAAACGATGCCCAAGGGCGCTTATTGGAAACGCTATGATCAGATTGTTTCAGGCTTGCGTGATGCCATGTCCTTTATTTCAGATGTTGCGACCGCATCTGGAGCAGCTAACGAGCAGACTGCGAGTGGGCAAGGGTTTAAGCATTTTTTTGTGTCTCATGAGGCCCTTCTCTTGCCTTACGAAGAGTCACTGACGCGCTTCATTCCTGAAATGGGACGATACTATAATTTAAGCGCTCACATGCTTTGGATCGGCGATCGAACTCGCTCTCTTGATGGTGCGCATGTGGAGTATTGCCGAGGCGTCGGAAATCCTGTTGGTATCAAAGTTGGATCTGTCTCAGATGCAAAGGATTTAATTGAAGTCATATCAAGAATCAATCCTCACAACGAGGCGGGAAAGATCACGCTCATCACGCGATTTGGTGCAGGTTCTGTCCGGAAAATGTTGCCTTCGCTGATCCGCGCTGTGAATGAGTCAGGGCTGTCTGTTACCTGGAGCGTCGATCCTATGCACGGCAACACGGAGCGCCTGGTAGATGGTCGTAAGACCCGTCGATTTGAGGCTATTGTCGATGAAATTCATGGCAGCTTTGAGGCACACAGAGACTGTGGTTCGACCTTGGGGGGCATTCACCTGGAGCTCACATCCGAGGCTGTGACCGAGTGCACCGGAGGCACAGCAGGAATTACTGAATCAATGCTGGGTGAACGTTATGAAACCTGGTGTGATCCTCGTTTAAATGGCTCCCAGAGTTTAGAGGCCGCATTTATGGCGGCGGCCTGCCTTCGCCGCGAATATAATCGCCATTTAATTTGACGTTTTAGCGTTCTCTTATGGCTGGTCCATACATTGGGACGTATCCAAATGCTAAAAGATCCTAGTTACAAAGAAGACATCCGACCCAATTTGATGTGCATGCTTTTACTGAAATAATTTTTGAACCGTCCCACTTTAAATGCCGATCATCACCACATGACGTGTAGTTATCGCGATTTTCCGAACTTTTTGTGCTGGAAAACATGACTTTCAATCCCGTCCACTCACACAGTTTCTGCATAGTAGTTGAATCGTATGCAACGGTTCCCGTTGCTGGGCCATCCGGAGGGTTATTTAAGACGCCTAAGTTTCGGGCGAAATCTTTAACCAAGGGGCCGCCTTTCCAATAGGCTTGTCGACCGCCGCGCCACGACGTATCCCAGCAACTGTAGTTGTAAGCCTTACATGTCCCTTTAGTCCCGTTCACATCTTCGATTTCAACCTCATAATATCCTGGCATCCAAACATCTTGTCCTGAGAATTGACCGCGGAAACATGGCGGATCAGAGCAACCTTTGAACGCTGTTGTGGACTGGCTCCAAGCTCCTTGTGTTACGGGGTCAGAGCCTCTTTGAAGGACCTTGGGCATCTTTTGAACATTGTGATCGCTCGTCACTTTGACAACCAGCTCCGGTCTTCTCTCTATAGCTGCAGTCCAATACTCCAGGTCACCTTGGACCAATCGAAGTTTACAAGTTAGCGCAGCTGGTGGTGCGACTGCTGGAAGGGAAACTTCCCCACACACGGAGTTTGGCATTTCAGCGGCGTCATTAGGAGGTCTAAATACTGGTGCTGTTGATAACTCAGCAGAGACCAGGGTCGCTTCGGCCCCACAATCATAAGGGTCAGACGTCCAGGTGTTACCAGACCACTGTCCGTTAACGGGTACCCCATTTAATCTGACGCTATCGATGGCGCCACTTAAAGATGTTTTCTGAATTGTTGCTTCACAAAGGTTTGCATTCCCTCTCGAGCCACCCACACCACCGCCTGCGCCGCTACCATCGCCATCTGCCACGAGGGCGCAACGCACGCTCGCGCTGGGGGTCGAGGCATTGCAATCAGGCGCAGTCAACCGTCGAAGAGTGAACGATCCAGCAATACATTGGGCCCGAGCAGGGCACGCAATAGGAATTCCCTCGTTGAGATTTTCTGCAGGCTTGCCTTGTTCAGAGGCAGATAAGGTGATTTCAGAGCCATTGCATGCTGCCTTGACAGTGTACTTAGAATACACCGTGCCGGTTTTTGCGACGATTTTTGCCCGCTTTGCATCATAAAGATCGATGGTTTGGTTATCTGCGCATTGTGATGCAAAATCTTGTTGAGAAGCTGTTTCTGCGCAGTCGACTGTATTTGTCAAGAAGTTCGAAAGCTGTGCCCTATCCATTGACTTGTTCAACTTGACAGTTTCTTTTGATTTGAACTGTTCATTGTAGAGAAATGCAGTTGTCGCAATACCAACCAGCCCCACTGTAATGATTGTTTCAACCATCCCGCCACCAGAGTTGCCAGACTCGTGTCCCGGGAAAATTCGAGTGTTTATGATTTTGATCCAGCGGAAAATCATTTGAGGCCACACCTCCATGGCGTAGAGGGATTCAAATTTATGAAATTTTTTGGCAGACCTTTGATTTTTTTAATGTAGATCTGTATGTCACCATCAGCATTACACGTCGCTGCAATGTAAAATTGACCTAGAGTCGTTAGACTATTTGCGGCAATATCCGGAGATCCGAGGCTCCACGGTTGATATTGGTTCGCGCTAAATCTTTTGATGAGAGTCGCATTCGGGGCAAGGCGGGACTTGAGCTCTACCGGGGTGTTCGGCGCAATACACAATGACGTCGCAGAGGAAGAGGAACTAGTTGATCCAGCAATTCCAACGGTTGATGTTGGATTTTTGTTTATGCCCTGACTCGCTTCGCAATCTATGGCGTTAAAAATATAATTTGTGATCGACGTTTTGCTTATCTCCACCTCGGTGGCGTTTTGAGATAGGTACTGACCTTTAAACTTTTGGGCAGCTGCAGCGCCCATAACGGCAATGACGCCCGTGAAGAGGATGGCGCCTGCCATTCCCATGCCTTGATTTGATTTAAAATAGGACTGAGTCATAAGGTTGATGTCGACATAGACAGTAAATAACTTAATCCTCGGAATGAACATCAATTAAAACAGTGCTTTATCTGCTTTTTTAGAGTCATATTTCACGCATCTTACGGGGGGGGGCAGCCCTAAACGCGCATTTTTCCAAAGCAGTTTTTATTCGGATTTAAATTTCCAAGTTTGACTTACGAGGGGTTTGCGCTTTCGAAATTGAACCAAAAAGGCAACCCGCCGTCTCTTGAGCAGGTTGCCTTATTAAAAAGATTGCTATTACCGTTTTATCGAATGTGCCAGAAATGAAATGTTAAGGGGCGATTGGAATTAATCCGTTATATTGCTGCGCCATCGCCATCATCACGATCGACATCAAGATTTGAGCATTTGCGCCCTGAGAGTTTGCGGAGATGACTTGTGCATATTGTGGCAACAGGGAGATCAGTTGACCAGGATTAGAGATATTCGTCATCCCCATGATCTGCGCAACATTGATTGTCGTTGGCAGCTGTCCTGGCAGAGTTGTCGTGATGCCGCTGATATTAACCGGAATGAGTTGGTTCAGGCATTGATTTGTGTTGACTGCGATGCCTGCCATCGCCACAAGCTGCGGCACATTCATGGTTTGGATAGCAATCACCAGCGTCAGAATATTGGTCATATTTAGCTGCATTCCATTTTGAGCCATGGACGCATTCTGCAGAAGCGTCAGAAGGCTTAACGCGCCTTGAGCATTCGGCAAGGATAAGCCGCCTTGGAAAATATTTGGCTGGACTCCAGGTAATACGCAGTTCAGAGCGGTAAATAGTGTTCCAGGAAAACTACCCAGCAGGTTGTTAAATCCTCCAAGAGCACCCAAGCCAGGTAGGCTTGGAAGAATTCCTGCAAGATTTGGCAAAGGTTTGATAATTGGGGCTGAAGGTGCGACGATGCTTGGTACTGGCAAGGTTGGCAGCACTGGTTTTCCACTAATAGTGGCTGCTCCTTGACCTAAAGCTGCTTGCAACAGGGCTGCGGCATCCTGGGGTTGTCCGCTTGAATAAGCGATACCTTTTGCGAAGCCTAGTACTTGTGACGACGATGTCGGATACATGATGTCAGCTTTGTTGTCTGTATGGTCTAGACCAAATGAATGCGCAGCTTCATGGGCAATTGTTTGCGCAATAGTTTCTAGGTCTCGACTTCCCATAAATACGAAAGCGATGTCGTTGGGATTGGCGTTTGCCACGTCAAATGGTGCAATTCCTGCAACCGAAGCGCCCCCTGGGCATCCAAGGTTTGCGTAGCTTCCTCCCACATGGACGGTAGTGAAGTCGCCACTCGTCGGAAGTTGTGGCGTGACCTTTAAGTTGACGCCGGCATTTGAAAAGTATTCAGCGACTTTATTTAAAACGGCTTCTTGATCAGGCAGCGAAAGACCCGATGCAGGAATGCTTACAGAGTCCTTGCAAGGTAAGAAACTTTGCGTCTTGCTGTAGCCCTGCTTGACGGAGGCTCCAGCAAAATTCACGAAAAGCACCTGCTGCTGCGGCGCAAACAACGCCCCTGACTGAGCTAATTGCATGCGTTCGGCTAGAAGTGAATCGTAATAAGCTTTTGGGGGCTCTACGATTTTGTCTCGCCCATGAACTCCTGCTGCGTCATCACTACCGAGTCGGCTTGCCGGCTCAGATCCACATGACGACAGCATGAAGCTACCCGTGAGACCTAGGCATAAGATAAAATGCCTAACCAAACTCTGGGCCCAAAAGGCCTGTGACTTGCGATTCATAGAGGTTCCTCCAAAAGTGCATGCGCAAAACGCACGCGGTTGGCCCATCGCAGGGCTGCAGGGGCTTCGGAGGAAACTTTAAAATTATGAGAAAAAAATGTAAGAGGCCGATAAAATTGAGATTTATCTGCAGACTTCGAGAATTATCTAAGAGGTGTTAGCTGCCCGTGAGAGGATTTCTTAGTTTAGGTAAGGATTTTGGGCCAAAGGCGGAACCGTTGCTGCTGACCCGCGCCCAATTCCCATGGCCTCAGTAATCTTGGACCACATTTCTGACCACGGCGTGTTAAAAATTAGCTCGCGATCAATCGGGTGGAGAAGCCAAGCACCGGCTCGAATCTCGTCATCCAGCTGACCTGGACCCCAACCAGCGTATCCCACCAAGAAACGGTACGGATTTAGAATATCGTGAATGAGCTCACCATGAGCTCGCTCTTTGATTGTTTGTTCGCTTTCATCAATCAGGGAGTCAAGAACGCGTCCAGACGTGCTGAGATAAATGTCCTGGCCAACTTCGGTGTCACCATCAGCCGGCTTTCTGGAGTGGAGAATGATGGCTGTACCAGTATCTACAGGACCGCCGTACCATGCTGGAATCGAAGGCGAGACATCCCGGTCAATCACGTTGATCATCGCCTTTAGAGGGACGGTGCTCGGACGATTGAGCACGAAACCGACCGCCCCCTCGCTGTTGTGTTCAGCGAGAAGCATGACAGTTCGTGAGAAATTGCTGTCCAGCATGCTAGGCATAGCCACAAGCAAGCATGGAGCCGAAACGTTTGTAATCATCCTTGATCACCGTGCCGTTTGGACCGTCGTGCGATGATGATTAACACCACCGCCCTTGGGTTTGTTATCTCATCTTAATACAAAACTATAAATCTTTGCTCTCGGTCAGCTTACGGGATGATTCTGATCTCGGTCAAGATAATCTTTTGTTATGAAAAAAATATCCTGCGTCATTTTGTTTTTTTGTATAAACTGTTGCCTTAGAATTAAGCAAAGACCAACGTTCTATGTGACAGCCGAAAAAACCAGGGTTGGATTTATGACGGCAAATTTCTTGTTGTGTTTAGTATTGGCAATAAGCTTCATCGACGCTGCAGAGGCAAGTGACGTGTCCCAGCGAATGGGTCGTTATACATCGTCTGAAGGGGAGTCACGTTCACTTTTAAAAGTTTCAGGTCGCGTGGATGCTCCGCAGGCGATGTCTGGCAACCTGCAAACGTCCTTTAACATGTCAGCAAGTTCAGAGCTCGCTTCCTATGAAGGACAAGCTGTTACAGAGAATGATTACATCAAGAAAAATTTTACATCTGGTCGCAAGACAGATAGTTCAATGGATGGTGGAATCGACTGGATTTACGGTAAGAGGTCGGAGGTCTCAGTTGGGGCTAGTCGTTTATCCGACTCGGTGACAGTTAGCCAGGGGGTTCGTGGAAGCCTTGGTCAATGGCTCTTTGGCGATCAATTGCGAGTGGGGTTTTCAGCTCAGAGACTATCGACGACCAGGCCAGGATCAACACCCCTTGATAAGGATGCGGTGACACTGACTCCTAGCTCAAGGCTTGAGACCACGGTTTACGGTACATCAATTAAGAGCATTCTCAATCCCACAACAATCGTCACAGCCGACGTTGCGTCTGTAATTAGCACTGATAGGCCACCACTTCAATCCTACGCTGCTGGATTAAAACAGTTTTTTCCAGACTGTTCCTGTGCGGTGCATGCCGATGCAGGACGAGTGATAAATTTGGGAAAACTAACTACAAATATGACGACTGGTGAACTTACAGCGGTCCAATGGAGCTTGGCTTATTTGCAAACGTTTCCAGGGCAGCTGCACGGACGCCTTGGTTATCGTTATGCTCGCGAAGATGAATTTACGCGCGCCTATCAAGATCACTTGGTTTTTGGCGCGGATAGCTATTCGGGCGCTTTGTCAAAAGACGTTGTTGGATTACTTCAGCAGCCAGTGACGCTGGACCTGGCGATGACGCGCTATGTTCATAATAGCGCGGGATCTGCGACTACAGTGGAAATGGGCGCCGGGGTCAAATTTTAAGGATGAATTGGCGGTTTCGGTATGAAGGACTTAGGACATGTTAAGCTTATCGTGGTGATGGCAAGTGTTGTTGCGGCAATAGCCGGTTGCCGTGCCATCAAACCATACGAAAAAGAATATTTAGTCCATCCTTTGATGGACGACGCCAGTGTCGAGCGTTTGAAAGGACCATTTGGCCAATCTAAACGCTCCAAGGAAAAGCTGTCCTCATTGGGGTCGCAGTCTTCGACATCTTGCCCAACCTGTGGAGGCTAAATTCCATGAAAAGTACTCTCAGGATCTCTGGATTTTTACTGGCAGTTTTGATGTGGGCCTCTTGTGCAGCAAAGCTTCCTAGGGAAGTTACATTGAAGCGCCCCGTTGGGGCCGAGACGAAAATCGATCTCACTCAGGTCAACCTAACCAGGCTTAGCGACGGTGCTGCGGTAAATGTTGGCGCCTATATGGACGAGCGCGGACTTGAATGGTTGGCCTTAACCTTTGGTAGCAAGTCGTGTGGCGCATGCATGGAGAAGGCACGCTACTTTCAGGCCAATCTTGTCGGCAATGGCTACGGGCTTCTCGGTGAACGCGCTCAAGGTCGATTTGAACTGATTGGAGTGACGACGGATCCAACAAGTGACCGTGACGAGCTTCTTGCACTTATCGAAGATAGTGGCCTCAATCATTTGGTTTGGTCAGACCCAGCTCCGGTTAAAGATAAGATGATGATGAAGTATTTTCAGCCATCGGGCATGGATTTTAGCGTGCCGCTGACTATCATGCTCTCTCGTGAAGGATTGCTCTGGCGAGTGTCAAGTAAAGACAAGCTTACACCTACTGAGATTATTCAAAAGATTGCCACGACAATTGATGCAAATGCCTTGCCTCCAAATCCTCAGCCACCTATGCCACCAGGAGATGATGAGCAGGCTGATAATCGTCCACTACTTGCAAAGGAACAACCTAACCGTTTAGATCAAGTTCCGGTGCGCTCCTGCGGGGATCGCCGCGAAGTTCTGCTGGGACAGGAACTCCCTCCGATAGATGGAGCGTTACGTGCTGTGCTTGTTTATTCAGGTCGATGCGATGAGCAGGATGCGTGTGTTGATGCTAGACAAGCTGTCAGGTCGTGGCAGGCGCGGTGCTCCATTGGATTTTCGGCGAGTTGTGATCTGCGAGAGCTCTCTATTGATGATGAACGTGCCTGCGCGTGGGATCAAACGATGTTAGGCGGCCGGGAGTTTTTTGATGTGTTTGCTGATCATTTCTCCTGGAGCTATGCACCATATTCAGCGGGACCTGGTCGATTAAAGCTACCAGAAGTAAAAGGTCCCTTAACTTTGGTTTTTGATGCCCAAGGTCGTCTCGTCTTTTCTCGAGAGGGGGCTATTGGTGAGGATTTGGATCAACAGATGCGAGAAAACAGGTTGTCCCAAAGAACACCCGGACCAAGATTTGGTGTCATGTACGAGGACGGTTTTTCTGCTCATAAGATTCTTCCAACAAGATCTGCATTTGATCGTCTCCGGTTTAAGTCTAAATACACAATGATCATGTTTTGGAATACTTGGTGTTCCAGCTGCACAGACGAGCTCGAAGAATGGCATCGGGAGCAGGACTCTGCGTATAGGTATTGCAAGTCCCATCCTGATTTTTGCCAGGTCCTTGCACTGGAAACTGGACGTGCAGACTCGGGCCTCTCTTCTGCGGATTATCTTCGTGGTTTGGTGAGTGGCAACGATGACTTTGATGGTTGGATTGCGCGTCGTTGGACGATGCCTCTTGCTGTAGAGCTTGAGACATCTTATGACACTCCTGCTCCTCTCGGGTGGTTCGCTGGATGGGTCAGGGCACGCTTTGGCTCGAGTGAGCCGCGAACAGTTCTTTACGATATTGAAGGCAAGGTGGTTAACACTTGGCGCAGTTTGCCCGGTGAGCATGGTCCGCGCGATACGCTAAAAAAACTTTTTGAGACTGAGCAAAACTCAAAGTGATTATCTGTTGGGAGAAAAGATGATGAATGCCGTAATCAAGATTTTTGGGTGTGCTATTGGGGCTTTGCTTATCTCGCAATCAGCGCTGGCAGTGAAGGTTGGCGATGTGCTACCGAAGCTTACAGTTAAGGCGGGTGACGGAACCATGGCTCAGCCATGGAGCGGAAAGCCCACACTCATCAATTTCTGGGCTACATGGTGTGAGTCTTGCAAAGTTGAGCTCAAGGAGATGGCCGAAGAGTTGAAGAAAAAACCTGATGCGGCCGCAGTTGTATTTGTCAGTTTGGATAAGGAGTCAGCAAAGGCCAAAGACTGGATGGCGCGCGAATTTAAAGGCCAATCAGCGATGGTTGAAAATCTTTTCTATGATGAGTCGTTCAAATTCGCAGACACGCTTGGTGTTGAGAGTTTTCCGATGACGTTGGTGGTTGATGCTCAGGGTAAGGTCCTTAAGATTCAAGATGGGTTTAAAGAAGGAACGGGTTCGACGGCGGCACTTTTTGACGAATTAAGGGCTGCTGCCTCAAAAAAATGACTTCATCAGCCATCACATAGAAAAAGCCCCCGGCCGTTGGACCAGGGGCTTTTTATTTCAAAAAAAGAATCTAATTAGATACCGGAGGTCTTCACTTTTGCGGAGTCACCACGGAACTGGTAAACAGTGTTCATTTCAGAGTGCTTGATAACTGTTTCAACTTTGAATTTTGCTTGAAGAGCGATCATGGCAACAGGATCGTCCGATGTACCGCCGTTGAGGACAGTGACATTATCAACATTGTAATTAACGGTGTATCCCCACAGAACTTCTACGTTGCTAGGCAGAATGGTGACCGTTTCAAGATATTTGCCCTTGCCATTATAGTTTCCACCAAACTGGTGAACCGCTGTCAACGTGACATCGTAAACAGTCATCCCAAAACCGTTTGTTCCCCAAAGGCGAACGCTCTGGCTTTGTAGGTCAGAGAAACCAGCAAGCCCTGCGCTAGTTGTCATTCCCTGTGGAAGGGCGTTTGCAAAGTTATACTTGATATTGACGACAGGGCGGTTAGCTGCGATCACTTCCCAGGTTTTCTTTCCTAGGTTGATGATTTGGTCGAGTGTAACAACTTCATCACTGAATGCTGAAGCTTGCGGGTAAACGTTGATGCGGTCAATCAGTGCGAATGCGTCGGCAGGAGTATCGACAACCTCAAGATGCATGGTGATGGTGTCAGCTTCGTTGGAAGCGAGTACCATGCTGGATGCTGCCATAGAGATGGATGCCAGTAATGCGAATGCTTTCATTCATTCCTCCCGATATTGCCTCAGACTTAGAGGCGAGTTAGTTAACCTTTCAAGAGCATAGTCTTGAAGGGTAGGTTCCCTATTAGGGGACCTCACTTGTTGGCCGACTGACCGGTCAATGAGCTGGGCAGAGGTTTAGAGATTTACTAATATAAAGTCAACAAACAAATTCATGGGGTTATAAATGTCTGCCCAATAATTACGCATAGTTAGGGTTTTCCTTTTATGAATTTATTTTAAAGCTTATTATGATTATCTGTTGGTTTGCTTGCTAGACAAGGGATTGCGGGAGTTTTGTGAAGATTTTACTGATTCAGCTAAGGCAGCTTGGCGATATTTTACTGACCACGCCTGTGATTCGAGCGTTGCATGAATATGACACAAATGTTGTCGTTGACGTTCTGACTTATCCGATGGGCAAGCTCATCATCCCGGGTAATCCTCTTATACATCGTCATATTGTGGCGCCTCAGAAAGGCGTAC